>NZ_JBGQQW010000004.1:0-136467 GCF_045528485.1 Desemzia sp. FAM 23990 | reverse complement strand
AATCTTATCCATAAGAAGGCCTCTTTCATTTATGTATTTGCCCTGCAAAGCATACATTTATGATAAAGTGCCTTCTTTCTTTTTTCCAGTAAAATTATTGGCTCTCGAGAACTATTTTACACATACTTGTATTTTACCCTATTTTACCATTTTATTGTTACATTATGGACAAGTTTCTCATTTTTATTTTTTGATACAAAAATAAGCGTATGGTTCCAACTAGAACCATACGCTTATTTATAAAGAATTAGTTGTCTTCGTTTTGATCTTCTGTGTCAAGATCTGCTAGTTGGTCTCCAATCAAATCTCCTAATGTAAAACCGGTATCTTCGTCCATTTCTGGAACTTCCTCAGCCTTAGGTTCTTGATGGATACGCTCTGGTTTAGCTTCCAACGCTTTGATACTTAATGACAAGCGTTGTTCTTCTGGACTGACAGACAATACTTTCACTTTGATCTTATCTCCCACATTTAATACTTCATGCGGTGTTGCGATATGATTGTGTGAAATTTGAGAAATGTGAACCAATCCTTCTACTCCCGGGAATACTTCCACAAAAGCTCCGAAGCTGGTTAGACGTTTCACTTCACCATCAAGTACTGCCCCTGCAGTAGCGCGCTCTTCAATATCTTCCCAAGGTCCTGGCAAGGTATCTTTAATAGATAGTGAAATACGGCCTTCTTCTTTATTGACAGAAAGGACTTTCACGTCCACTTCTTCTCCCACAGTCAATACATCACCTGGTTCATTCACGTGACCGTAAGAAATTTGAGAGATATGAACCAACCCGTCAACTCCGCCAAGATCAATAAAAGCACCAAAGTTTGTTAAACGAGCCACTGTTCCTTTGACCACGTCGCCTTCTACTAAGCTGTCAAGAACTTCGCCTTTTTTAGCTTCATTTTCAGCTTCAACAACAGCTTTATGAGAAAGAATCAAACGATTTTCGCTTGGTTCGATTTCAATGATTTTAAAGGTCAATGTTTTTCCTTTATATTCAGAAAAATCTTCTACAAATTGTACTTCTACCATAGAAGCAGGAACAAAACCGCGAACGCCAACATCTACTACTAGGCCGCCTTTTACGACATTCGTAACTGGAGCTTCAATAATAGTGCCTTCTTCGTATTCTTTTTGGATTTTTTCCCAAACTTTTTTCGCATCAATGCGTCGTTTGGACAACATATAGCTGCCATTTTCTTTATCTTTGCTTTCTTTGATGACCACTAAATCAAGCGTTTCGCCTACAGTGATGACATCTGACACATTTTCAAAAGGAGATGCCGACAATTCATTATGTGGAATAACTCCTTCTAGTCCGCCGCCTAGCCCAACGATTGCTTGTTTGTTTTCGTCAATTGCTAACACTTCGCCTTGGACAACGTCGCCGATATTGATTTCTTCAACATCCTTCATTACTTCTGACATAGATTGTTGTTCTTCTACTTCATGCATGTTCTCATTTTCTGTCATGTGACTTCCTCCTAATAACCAAATAAATCCTACATGTTTATTTTACCGAATTATACAGCAGAATGCCAATAAAAGACATGCATTTCCTAAAAAAGATTAAAATTCAATGAAATTACTCATCAATTCTTTCATTTTATCCACCACTTGTTCGATTGACAGACTAGTCGTATCTAAACGAATGGCATCCTCAGCTTGTACCAACGGAGACACTTTTCGGTGAGAATCTTTGTAATCACGGTCTTCTATTTCTTTTTGCAATACCTCTAATGGAGTAGTAATCCCTTTACCGATATTTTCTTTGTATCTTCTTTCAGCTCTTTCTTTTGCACTGGCCACTAAGAAAATTTTCACTTCAGCATCTGGCAAGACGGCGGTTCCAATGTCTCTGCCATCCATTACAATGCCGCCTGCTTGAGCAATCTCTTGCTGGCGGCGTACCAATTCTTCCCGAACACCTTTATGAGCAGAGACAGCTGAAACATTGTTGGTCACATCTGGTTGTCTGATATCCGCCGTAACGTTCTCATGATTCAAAAATACTTTTTGTTGATTTTCGTCCGGTTCAAATGAGATCTGAGTATCTTTTAGTAAAGCTACCAGCTTTTCTTCATCCTCTACGTCTATTTCGTGTCTCAATGCTTGCAATGTCAGTACGCGGTACATTGCTCCTGTGTCACAATAAACGTAATTTAATTCACTGGCCAATATTTTGGCTACGGTACTTTTCCCAGCAGATGCTGGACCATCAATCGCAATTTTAATTTTTTTATTCATGATTAACCTACTTTCTGTTCTTACAAAATATCACTATCTGTTATTATACATCAGATAAGCGATTTACTCACAAAAATTTTGCGCAAAAATAGAGGAGCCAAGACAGTTGTGTCACAGCTCCTTTAAAAGACTATTTATTGTTAACGGTCTGAAAAAAAAGACAAGCTCCTGATTCAACTGAGTAACAGGAAATTTTCCTTTTACTCTACATCAGTTTACGACAAGTGTAGTGCCTACTGACACTTCATCCGTTGTTAATCCATTTAACGATTTTAATTGATCGGTCGACATACCATGGTTCAACGCGATTCTGTATAAGTTATCGCCTGCTTTAACCGTATAAGTATTAGTCGTTTGAGATTCAACAACTTCTGTAGATTCTTCACTGACTGTACTTTCTTGAACAGATTGAGATTCGCTTTCCACAACTTTAGAAGATGCAGCACTTTCCGGTTCGCTAGAAGCTGCCTCGGCCTGAGTAGTTTCACTTTCAGATTGAACTGCTTTAGACTCCTCAACTTCTTCCGATTCTGAACCCATTGATTCGCTTTCTGATTCTTCTGCTTGACTGCTTTCGCTTGATTCGTTTTCTTTAACCACTAATTTTTCAGTTTCAGGTTCAGTTGTATTTTGAGCGTTGTGAGTATAAAAAATATAAGCACTAGTTGGTAAAATAATAAAAAGGGCTAAAAATATCCATAATGACTTCAATACAGGTGATATAGCTTTATCCGCTTTTTTTCTTTCCGTTCTTGAGTAATTGCCATTTGTATATCCCTCATTTTCATCAAATGTACGAGACCATAATTCGTCTGTATCATTTGAATGACCTTTTTTCTTTCTGGCCATCTTAATCCCTCTCCTTTCTAAACTTCTAGATTATTATAGCATAGGATTAGTCTCTTTTCCTCATAAATTTTTCAACAAAAATAAGTCATTTAGCCTGTTTTCCCATTCATTTTTGAACTCTTTATGACTATGTTCTCTGCTTTCATGAGGCAGCTCATATTTTTCGAAATTGATCCCACAAGATATACAACACTGTTCAGGCTTATGTTGCAAGGTCTCTTCGAAATAATGCAGCAGCATCTCTCGTTTACAATCCGCTGTTTGAATGTAGTGCAGCATAAAATAGAGCTGATTTTCTTTTATTTGTCGCTGCAAAGCTATTTTCTGTTTAACTTCTTGGATAGGTTGCTGAGTCTCTATAAAGTAACTCAACAATTGTTTATGAACATCATCTTTGTGGACCAAATCTAATTTAGACGGATCCCGGTACACCATTTCGATCACCTCATCTGACGGAAGTGCTTCTTCTTGGAACCGCTGATGAATAAAATGATCTCCTCGTTCATAAAATAGCAAAGCTATACTAGGGTCACCGTCTCTTCCAGCTCTTCCTACTTCTTGCAGATAAGCCTCTGGACTGGCAGGTAAATGATAATGGAACACAAACCGGATATTGTTTTTATTGATTCCCATTCCAAAAGCACTGGTTGCACAAATGATGTCGATTTGATCTTGGATAAACTGATTTTGGATTTTTATTTTATCTTCTGTCTCTAAACTGGAGTGGTAACTTTCTGCTGACAGAGCCGTTTTCGCTCGAATCATCCCAGCGATTTCATCAGCTTTCTTTTTGCTTGAAAAATAGATAATACCTGGCTTTTGTAATTTTTGCAGTTGCTCAATAATCAATTCGTTTTTATTATTTTCACACAAAATCGTTCCAAATGCTATATTGGATCGATTGACAGAATAAAGTACCTGTTGAGTAGTGCTGCGATCCAGCTTTAAACTCGTTAAAATCTCTTCTCTTACTCGCGGAGTAGCTGTAGCAGTTAAAGCCATTGTCAGAGGGTTTCCAAGGACTTTTCGCACCGCTCCTAAAGTAGAATATTCCGGCCTAAAATCCATTCCCCATTGTGAAATGCAATGAGCTTCATCCACCACAAATAAATTCAACTGGATTTTCTTCAGCGCTTCTAAAACCGTTGGCTGGTGCAGCATCTCAGGAGACAAATAAATAAATTTAAATTGATGCAATTGGTTCAGTACTTGCCGTTTGTATCTGGATGGAAGCATACTGTTCAGTGCAACCACTCTTTTTTCGCCGTTCATTTTTAATTGTTCTACTTGATCTTGCATCAATGAAATCAAAGGAGAGATGATAACGGTAGTACCGCCCAGGGCGTAGCCAGTCAATTGGTAACAAATCGATTTTCCAGTCCCAGTAGGCAGCATCACTAGTGAATGTTGTCCCGACAAAGCCGCTGTTATCGCTTCTTCTTGCCCTTCTCTAAAACTGTGGAAACCAAATTTGTCGGCTAACAATTGATATATATCAGTTTTTTCCTTCATTTGCTCTCCTCCTTTCAATTTGCATTAATCGAAACCACCAGAATTCCAAATTAACAAGACGGTCTGAAGCTTCTTGAAATGAAACTTCCGGAGAATCTGCCAGCAATGTCTTTAAAGAAGTGTAGATTTCTTTTGGTATAAATGGCTCAATCTCTACTGTTGGAAAAAGAATCACCAACTCTATCAAGTGTTCGGAAATGGTGCTTTTCTTTAACCGACGGATGTGAACAATTTTTTCAATAGAAAATCCTTTTTCCAGTAACAAAGCTGTTTCTTTGGCGCTATGTGACAACCCATTCTTATTAGGAGCAGCCGTGTCTTTTACGATGGAGGCCAATAAAGGAACTTGTTGATAGATTTCATGAATTTGTTGGATAAGATAACTCATAGAGTCGTATTGCCTTACCGTAATCTCCAATTCCGGGATATTCATTTGTTGTGCCAGTTGTTTTTTGGTCAAACCTACGATATCATGTCCCGACATCAGATGAACTAAAATAACCGCATTTTCTGTTTCTAAATTAGATAGGAGTACTTTCCACTCCATCCCAAAGGCAGCTGTCAACTCTTTAAGGGGCTTGGATTGTGTTGCAATCCACCTCTTGACCCATTGTTGAATATCATACTCTTTTTCTACAGGTAAATAGCGTTTATTTTCATACCGGATTTCCGAGAGAATTTGGGTAATAAAATAGATCTTTCGTTGAACGTCTCGTACCATACGACCTTGTGTCAACCAGTTTAAATGATGTGGCTGATAATGATCTGAAAGATATTGTCGAACACTGTTTTCACCTGTTTGTGATAGAAGGTATTCTTTGCTGTCATGCGTATACAATAAATACCCACTAGAGGTCAACTCTTCTAATTTTTGATAAAACACTGAACGATCTAGTTGTGGGAAAAAACCAAAAAAAGGTTCCAAGGAATAATCTACTGCACGATATAAAATAGAAGCTGTCCGCTTCCCTTGCAGAATATGAAATACCGTTGACCCTTTTTTAGCTTGAGTGTTAGAAAAAAGAGCTAATATAAATAAGTCGTTATATGTGAGTGCCATGACTTTTTTCCAGCCTTTACATGTTAAATTTCTGTTTCATTAAAAGAGGCAGTTGAGATCTCTTAACCTTACTATACCAAATATAGACCTAAAATATTGTTTTTGGTACAAAAAAAACTGCCCTAAAGGCAGTTTTTTTGCTTGTGTGATTATTTATTTACAGAAACCTGTTTGTATCGGCTATTTCGTAAAAGCCATGGTTTTAATTTACCAAATAATACAATAAAGACTACACTGATCAAGAAACCTTTTGCAATATTAAATGGAAGTACTCCATACAATACGTAATTTATCATTGGACCAACATCAAAATTTAAGACCATCATGTAAAGTGGTGCAACAACATAGTAATTCAATACTGACAACACGATCGTCAAGACAATGGTTCCAGCAGCACTACCTAGGATGAGACCTTTCAAAGATGTTCCTTTTGCACGGACAACCGCGTAAAGAGGAAGAAGATACGCTACGGAAGCGATAAAGCTTGTAGCATCTCCAATTGGGAATCCAGCATCTCCACCAGTTTGTACATAATGTAATAAACTTCGGATAAACGCGATAGCAATGCCACCAACTGGACCGTATAAAAACATTCCGATGATACTAGGCATATCGCTGAAATCTACTTTCAAAAAAGAGACTCCTGGTACTAATGGAAAAGAGAAGTTGATCAGGATAAACGACATAGCGCCTAATATAGCTACTCCAACCATTTTCTTTGTATTTCTTGTTTGCATAAAAATCCTCCTAAAAGGATTCATCAGCGTGAGCATCTTGCGGTTAATACGAATAGAAATAAAAAATGCTCCGTCTGCTCTTCTTCAGAATAGCAAACGGAGCATTTGAATATATAACGATTCAAATAACCCCATCTTCTTTATCCAGACTTTACTGTCGGTACTGGAATTACACCAGTTCAACCAGAATGAGTAAGCTCATTCAGTTCGTGGACTTTACCACCGGTCGGGAATTACACCCTGCCCCTGAAGACGAATCAATTTTTTATTTTCCTTACATAAAACATTATATCTTATTGTGAAAAAAAAATCAAGCACTCCACTTACTTTTTTTTAGTAAATTACTTATTTTCCTCAATATCAATTTCATTTTCATCAATGTAAGGCATATGAACAATAAAACTGGAACCTTTGCCCAATTCACTTTTCACTTCTGCATAGCCTTCATGTGCTTCTACAATATTTTTGACCAATGACAAGCCGATTCCCGTTCCAATACGGTTATCTCTTTGAGTAGCTCTAGACTTGTCCGCTTTATAAAATCGTTCAAAAACAAAGGGGATATCCTCTTCGGGAATGCCTGTTCCATTATCTTGTACTTCCATAAGAACTTCATCCACGATAACATCTAAATATACTTTGATTTTAACTTGTCCTTTTTCTCGGTCAGCCATAATCGTATGACGGATAGCATTGTTTACTAAATTGACAAAAACTTGGTCCATTTTATCTCTATCCATAATGTACGTTTCTAAATTAGGCTGTATGTCTAAACTCAAAGCGACATTTCCATTGGAAGCCATCGTACTGAATCGTGAGAACAATTGATTGAAGAATTGCGGAAGATTGACCTTGGTCTTTTCTAGGGTAATGTACCCGGACTCTACTCTTGATAAGTCAAGCATTTCATTGACCATACGATTCATTCGGCGTGATTCTTCTCCAATGATCTTCGCCATCTCCTGTTTTTCTTCTTTTGTTTCTGCAATATCGTCTACAATTGCTTCACTGTACCCTTGGATCATCACTAAAGGAGTCCGCAGTTCGTGAGAAACATTGTTGATGAAATCGATCCTCATAGTGTCCAGACGCCGTTCTTGAGTGACATCTTGCGCAGAAACCAGAACACCCCGTACACTTTCAATATTTTCATCAAACAAAGGGATAATGTAGACTTCATAATAATAATCATTGGCAATATGCTCAAAATGTATTTTTTCTGAAGTTGAAATCACTTCTTCGATTTTTTTTTGTAAAAAACTTGGTACTCGAATGTCTTCTGGTAAATACCCTTGTTCGGAGTTTTCTAAAAACTCTTCTCCACTGGGATTGGACATCAATAAAGTTTTATCCTGATTGTAATATAAAATCCCGGTGGTGATACTGGTAACGATATTTTCCAGTAACTCTTTTTCTTGTCTTGTTGCTGCACCGCTGGTTTCTAAAGAACGAGCCATTTTATTCATCGCTAAACCTAATTGAGACAATTCGTCTTTATGCCTCACTTGAGCTTTTCGACTAAAATCATTTGTAGCGTAATCAAAAGCAATATCTCGAAGTTCAGTCACAGGTTCACCTAGACGTTTCCTCAAATAATAAAACGACCAGACTCCAATAATCAAATAAAATACGATGATAATCGCTATCCAATCTCTAAAACTGCTTTGCATTTCATTCAGGAAGGATAAATCTCCGAAAGAGATGAGCAGCATGTCTTGTTGATTTGCCTCAAAATTATATAAACGCAGAATAAAAGGAGCTTTTAAACGGTTTTCTTGACGTACCGTTTGAACAATCTGTGCGTCATCTCTTTCTTTTAAAATAGTCAGTACTTTGGGATCTTCAATCACCTTTTGTTGAAAATCCGTTAAACCAAGGTTATTTAAATCAACTTGCTGAGCTAAATCCTCATTGTTGAATACTCTGTATTGAATATGCATACTGGCATTATTAATATTATCGAGCTGCTCTAAGAACAGCTGTGGATTTGTTTCAACATAGTTTTCTATTTCCAGAATCGTTTCTTCAAACTCTATGATGTATTGCCGTTCTATACTTTGATTGTACAAAGAACGAAAAGACAAGATACATGTAAAAAAAAACAATCCTATGATCCCCATAATAATCAGCCATATTTTTGTAGAAATGTTGGTTACTCTCATTTACTTCTCGACCTACTTTTCTGAGTCCTCAGGATACGCATTAAATTTATACCCCAAACCCCAAACCGTTACAATATTTTTTGATGCTTCTTTAGATTGTTTGGCTAATTTTTCTCTTAGGCGTTTGATATGGGTATCAACCGTTCTTAAATCACCAAAGAACTCGTATTTCCATACTTCTCTTAATAATTGTTCTCTACCGAAAATTTGATTGGGAGATTTCATTAAATAAAGCAGAAGATCATATTCTTTTGGTGTAAGATTGATAACAGCTTTGTCGACAAAAACGGTATGCGACCGGTTGTCAATCTCGATATGAGGCGTTGTGATCACATCGGAATCCTCTTCATCTTTTTTCTCCACATGTGTTCTTTTCAATACAGCAATGACCCTTAAAACCACTTCACGAGGACTAAAAGGTTTAACGATATAATCATCTGCTCCAATTTCAAACCCTTGGATCCGGTTCGTTTCTTCTCCTTTAGCAGTGATCATCATAATAGGTGTCGCTTTTTCTTCTCTGATCTTTTCTGCTGCTTCAATACCGTCCATGTTCGGCATCATCAAGTCCAATAAAATCAAATCGTAATCATTTTCTAAAGCCATTTCTAAAGCTTCTTCACCATCACATGCTTCGGAGACCACATAGTTTTCGCGTTCTAAATACATTTTCAACAAACGACGAATACGGTCTTCATCATCCACTACAAGTATATTTACTGTTTCATTATTCATAATAATCTTACACCCTTTCGCCAAGTGTATACTTTATTGAGTTCATTATACAGAACGTAAAGTATCTTAATCAACTGATTCGCTTTCATCCAATTGAATAAACTCCAATTCGGCAGCACTTACATTTTCTTATTAAAAAGCATAAATTAATCATAACATACCTAAGACACAATTTGTTCAAAAAAAACATTCGCTTTTGATAAAAATCAAAAAGCGAATGCTCTTTAGCAGAGTTGACTAATCTTTTGCTAATTCACGCAATTGCTGAACTTCAAAATGTTTTAATTCTCGCCAGTCCCCTGAGTTAAGTCCGTTTAAATTTAGATTTCCATAGGCTTCTCTAGTCAATTTTTGAACGGGATGCCCTACTGCTTCAAACATCTTTTTAACTTGTCGATTTCTACCTTCATGAATAGTAATCTGTACAATAGAAGTTTGTTTTTCAACATTTGAAGACAACAATTTCGTTGAGGCTGGAGCAGTCTTTTTCCCTTCAATCACGACACCTTTTTCAAGTTGACGCAATGTTTTACGTTGAATCAAGCCTTTTACTTTAGCCACATAGACCTTTTCTATCTCATGTTTTGGATGCATCAATAATTGAGAAAATTCTCCATCATTGGTCAGAATCAGTGCACCTGTAGTATCATAATCTAAGCGGCCCACAGGGTAGATGCGTTGTTCAACACCAAAAAATAAATCCGTTACGACTGGTCTTCCTTTGTCATCTGAAACGGCTGTAATCATATTCCTCGGTTTATTCAATAAAAAGTATACAGGTTCTTCCCGATCAACTGGAATATTGTCCACTTCGATCAAATCACTTTGATTGACTTGAACGCCCAACTCAGTTACTACTTTTCCATTTACTTTTACACGTCCTTGTGTAATTAAAGTCTCACATTTGCGTCGTGAATCCACGCCCGCATGTGCCATTACCTTTTGTAATCTTTCCACACGTTTTCACCCCTTATTTTTTATACGATTCTATTTAATGATTGTTCATGGCATCATTGAACTGCTCATTGAAACGTTCAAAAAACAAATCCGTTTCTTTCTCTTCATTCTCCATGTCCAGTTCAGTTATATCCGGCAATTCTGACAGTTTTTTCAACCCAAAATAATCCATAAAATAATCGGTTGTTCCATACAGAATTGGACGACCGGGAGTTTCCACTCGTCCTCTTTCTTTGATCAATCCTCTTAAAACCAGCTTCTGTAAAGATCCACTAGACTGCACACCACGGATCTCATCGATTTCCATTCGCGTGATTGGCTGTTTGTAAGCGATGATAGCCAAGGTTTCTAGTCCAGCTTGGGATAAGTTTGTAGCGAAAGGAGAAGCAGCATATTTTTTTACAACCGTCGAATACTCTTTCTTGGTAGCTAATTCAAATCGGTTTCCAACTTCCAATAAAGTCAAACCGCTTTCACTGATTTTGTATTTTTCTTGCAACTTCATTAACTCAGCATAGACTGTTTGGGTTGAGGTTTCCAATAAGGAGGCAATTTCTTCTAAAGACAAACCTTCATCTCCTGCAACAAAAAGCAATGCCTCAATTGCCGCTTCATCCATGTATACTCGCTCCTATTCGTTCTGAATCCGTTGAAAAAATCTTGATTTCTTCAAATGCTTTCTCCTGCTGGATCTCAATTTCTTTGCCTTTCATTAATTCCAATAAGGCTAAAAAAGTCAGTACAATTTCATTTCGGTCACCAGAATCAAATAATTCTGAAAATAAAATCGGGTTGCTTTTCCCGTGACGTTTTATTTTATGAATGATGGTGTCCATTTTTTCTTCTAAAGTCACTTCTTCAGAAACAATTCTAGTCTGAACTGGCGCTTTTAGTTTCTTTTTAGACAACATTTCTTGAAATGCCAAAACTAAATCGATCACTTGAACTTTTTCCGGCTCCAGTTCAATATCGATTTGATAATCTTCTAAATTACTGGGTTCTTTTGTAAAATAAAGACTTCTCTCTTCTTCTTTTGATTTCAACATAGAAGCCGCTTGTTTGTATTTTTGATATTCCAACAATTGATCCACTAGTGCTTCTCTTGGATCTATTCCTTCTTCATAGAAATCTTCCTCTTCATCTAAATCCGGCTTCGGCAATAATAATTTGCTTTTTATGGCCATTAAAGTGGCTGCCATGATCAAATAATCTCCTGCCACGTCCAGTTCCAACATTTTCATTGTATGGACGTATGCCAAGTACTGAGAAGTGATCTCCGCAATTGGAATATCATAAATATCTACTTCTAATTGCTGTATTAAATGCAGCAATAAATCCAGAGGTCCTTCGAAAACATCAATTTTTATAGTGATCTCTGACATTGATGTTATCCTCCTTATACTTTAGGTTTTCCATATTCCAACGTTGGAACATAAATCCCCCCTAATTTCTCATCATTTCTTTTCTAATTCCCATTTCGCAACGATTTGACCTGTTTCCAAGGTGCTGATAATTTTTTGATTTGGATACATTTCTTCTAAAGCATTTAACATATCAAAACTAATCCCTTCATTACGATACGAAGGATTGATAGCAATATGACGAAGCAATACCATTTCTTCTCCAGCTTCTACCCCTATTACTCCAATAAAATCACTTGTTTCTTCACTTGACCACAAGTACAGTTGCCGGTTTTCTTCTCGTTCATACCATTCCATTTCATCATTCAATCGTTGAATGTCTTTTAAGTCTGGAATAAACGATAATAATCCCATCGTGATTTTTTTATAGTTTTTCTTATAGCCTACTAACATATTATCCTCCTGATGTTTCAAAAAGCTTGAACAAACAGCTTTTTTACAGTATCTAAAAATTACTCTAATACAATAGATTGCTCTAATTTCATTAAATCTGCATACGTTTCGCGTTTAATTGCCAAGAAGTCTTTTCCATTTTCGACAAAAACCACTGGCGGGCGAGGAATACGATTGTAATTACTTGCCATTGCATAGCCATATGCACCTGTACTGAAAACAGCTAAAATATCTTTAGACGCCGGTTTAGGCAACGGTAAATCCCAGATCAGCATATCACCTGATTCACAGGCTTTTCCTGCTATGGAATACACGTCATCGACAGGGGCACCGGCTCTATTTGCTAAAATACCTGTATATTTTGCATCATATAAGGCTGGACGAATGTTATCTGACATACCTCCGTCCACAGCCAAATAATTTCTCACCTCTGGAATGTGTTTCTGTGAACCTGTTTGATACAACGTAATTCCTGCATCTCCCACTAAACTTCGGCCTGGTTCGATCCAAATTTCTGGTATAGGCAAATCTAAGCGTGCTGTACTGGACTCCATTTCCGAAATAATCGCTTTTACATGTTCTTCAATAGCTAGAGGTTCATCTTCCGGCACATAACGGATACCAAATCCGCCACCGAGATTCAGCACCTTCAACTCGAAACCAAAATCTGTCTGCCACTTTTTAGTTTGGCTGAATAGTCGTTCGATAGCCATTTTAAAGCCGTCCGTCTCAAAAATTTGCGATCCGATATGGCTATGTAACCCTAATACCTCAAGATAAGGCATTTTGGAAATCAATTGAAGAGCCCGTTCGGCTTGTCCACTATTCATATCGAATCCAAATTTTGAATCCACTTGACCAGTAGATATATATTCATGCGTATGAGCTTCCACTCCAGGTGTAACTCGAATAAGAACTTTCGTATGTTGTTCACAGTTCCGCGTCAACCTATCTAATAGGTCCAATTCATAAAAATTATCTACTACAAAACAGCCGATTTGATAGTCTAATGCAGCTTGTATTTCTTCTTCAGACTTATTGTTCCCATGAAAATGGATTTTATGACTTGGAAATTTTGCTTGGATAGCAGTATACAATTCTCCGCCAGAAACCACATCTAATGAAACGCCTTCTTTAGCTAAGATTTGATACAAGGCTAAACAGGAAAAAGCTTTACTCGCATAAGCGACTTGTGCAGTGACATTTTTATCTGCGAAAGCTGTTTTAAATTCATTTGCTTGTGCTTTTATTCGTGCAATATCGTAAACATAGATGGGAGTACCGTATTTTTGGACTAAATCCACTGTATCGACTCCGCCGATCTCTAAATGATTGTCAGCATTGATTTTCATTGTTCCAGTCAACATATTTTCATTCATCTTTACCATACCCCTTACTCCCTTAATATACTTTAGATACTGTATCATAATATACGGTTTTTCACAACGTGCCTAAACAACAGCTTGGCTCTGTGCAAATAGGAAGGTGTTAGATCAAATAGTGATTTTGATCTAACACCTTGCTGATTTTGTACCCCTCTAAAATTGTTGCGGATTTACATATTCGCTAAAATAGCTTTTACAAAAGACTTGAATGTTTCTTTTACGCGAGTAGTGGTTTCAACCACTTCCTCGTGATTCAGGTTAGCTTGCATGCCAGCAGCTAAGTTAGTGATGCAAGAAACACCCATGACTCTTAATCCACCATGATTTGCTACGATTACTTCCGGTACAGTTGACATTCCAACTGCATCTGCTCCAAAAGTACGAGCCATTCTGATTTCTGCAGGCGTCTCGTAGGTTGGACCAGAAAAGCCCATGTAAACTCCTTCTTGTAAAGCGATACCTTGCTCTTGTGCTACTTTGCGCACTATTTCTTGGTATTCCGCATCATAAGCATGACTCATATCTGCAAAACGCGGTCCTAGATTCTCATCGTTAGGGCCATGCAAAGGATTGACGCCTGTGAAGTTGATTTGATCTGTGATCATCATTAGATCGCCAGGTTCAAATGATGTATTGACTCCACCTGCAGCATTCGTGACAACAACAGAGTGAATACCTAATTCTTTCATCACACGAACCGGGAAAGTCACTTCTTCCAACGAATACCCTTCATAGTAATGGAATCTTCCTTGCATAGCTAACACCATTTGTCCGCCTAATGTACCGTATACTAATTGTCCAGCATGTCCCACAACTGTAGACACCGGGAAGTGGGGAATCGTTTCATAAGGGATCGCAATAGGTTGTTCTACTTCTTCGCCCAATTCTCCAAGCCCTGACCCAAGAATCAATCCTACATCTACTTGAGTTACCCCTTGTTCTTTAATGTAAGCTGCTGCTTCTGTAATTCTTTCTTGCATGGTTTGAGTCATAATATCCTCCTGAATAGTTTAGTTTAATTGATCGAGAAAACTTTCGCCAAATCCTGTGCTAGGCACACCAAAATTCTCTGCAATAGTGGTTCCAATATCTGCAAAATGTCCTTGAGTCAATTCTCCTGTTTGTTTCATTGATGGAGAATAAGCCAATAATGGTACATATTCACGTGTATGATCGGTTCCTGGTGCTGTAGGATCATTTCCATGATCTGCTGTAATCAACAGTAAATCGTCTTCTCTCAATTTGCCAAGAATCTCTTCCATTCGTCCGTCAAAGTCTTCAATAGCTTCACCGTAACCTTTTACATCACGACGATGACCAAAAGCTGCATCAAAGTCTACTAGATTCAAAAAGCTTAACCCGGTAAACTCTTTATCCATTATTTTTAATAGTTGGTCTACGCCATCCATATTGCTCTTGGTACGAACAAACTCTGTGATGCCTTGTCCGTTATAGATATCATTGATTTTACCAATTGCGATCACATCTTTTCCAGCATCTTTTAAGGAATCCAAGACGGTGTTGCCGAATGGATCTAACGCATAATCATGACGATTGCTGGTACGCGTGAAGTTTCCTGGTTCTCCTAGGTATGGACGGGCAATGATGCGGCCGATCATGTAAGGATCTTCTAAAGTAATGTTTCTTACATATTCGCAAATGCTGTACAATTCTTCTAACGGAATGACTTCTTCATGAGCTGCGATTTGAAGAACAGGATCTGCTGATGTATAAACGATCAAATCACCTGTTTTCATTTGATGTTCGCCGTATTCATCAATAATCTCTGTTCCACTAGCTGGTTTGTTCCCAACGATTTTACGTCCTGTATGTTCTTCGATTTTATGGATCAAGTCATCTGGGAAACCATCTGGAAATACTCTAAAAGGTGTTTGGATATTCAATCCCATGATTTCCCAGTGTCCAGTCATCGTGTCTTTTCCGACAGATACTTCTTCTAGTTTAGTGTAGTAACCTAGGTGGTCAGCTATATTTTGAACACCTTTTAAAGGACGAATATTTCCCAGTCCTAATTTTTCTAAATGGGGGATCTTTAACCCAACTTCTTCAGCAATATGACCTAATGTGTCACTGCCTACATCATTAAATTTATCAGCATCGGGAGCTTCTCCGATACCTACTGAATCCATTACGATCAAATGTACTCTTTTATATTCCAACATAATTCCTCCTTATAACTTATCTGTATGACACTCCAATTATAGATGAAAACGGATAAAATATCGAGAGTTTTCGCTGTCTTTATGCTCTTGGATGATAGGTTTTATATACTTTTGCCATCCGCTGCTTAGTAATGTGTGTGTATATTTGAGTAGTTGAAATATCCGAATGCCCCAGCAACTCTTGCACCACTCTTAAATCAGCCCCATTTTCGAGCAGATGTGTCGCAAATGAATGCCGCAATGTATGAGGTGTCACTTCTTTTTCTATTCCAGCTTTTTCTACTAAAGCTTTTAAGTTTTTCCATATGCCTTGCCGAGTTAATTTTCTTCCGTGATGATTCAAAAACAAATAAGGGCTTCTCTTATCCGGTTTTTCTAGTTTTCTTCGGCTATACTTCAGATAGTTTTCGATCCATTTGATAGCCAGATCACCGATTGGAATGATCCGCTCTTTATCCCCTTTTCCAATGGTCTGAATCAACCCCAAAGATAAATGCAGATCATCCATTTTTAATTCTGTCAACTCGGATACCCTCAAGCCTGTCGCATACATGACTTCCAAAATAGCTCTGTCTCTCAGGCCTAAAACTTCATCCACATTTGGTGTTTCAATCATTTTTTCGACCTCTGTCATCGACAACACTTTTGGTAAGGTCTGTGCTTTTTTTGGAGTATCAATATGCAGCATCGGGTCAACAGAAGACCGTTGTTCTTGTTTCAAGTATTGGTGGAATCTTCTTAAACTGGAAACCATTCGAATAACGGTAGCAGAAGACTTCTTCAGCTCTTTTAAGTGCTGTAGAAAAGATAATATCGTATACCGATCCACTTGATGCCAATCGTCTATGGCTTCTTTTGCTAAATGATCCAAATACTGTTTTAAGTCTCTGTTGTAGCTTTCAATAGTGTTATCCGCTAAGCCACGTTCAATCCTCAAATAACGGATGTATTCTTCTAAATCTTCCTTCACTTAAAATCCGCTCCATTCCGCTTAAAAAGGTCGGTTCTTAATTCCTTTTTCAAAAAGTGCGCTATTCGGTCTAAACATTATTCCTGTTCAGCTGAATCGTTTTTTACTAAGCGTGTTTCACCGTCAACTTGAACAATTTTTCGTTGTTTCAATAAGTTTCCGATAGCGCGCTTGAATTGGCCTTTGCTGATTCCAAAATGCAATTTGATCTCTTCGGGAGAACTTTTATCTGTATATGGGAAGCTGCCATCTCTTGAACGTTCCAAGATGGCTAACAACATAGCCGCATCTTCAGGAATAGCTTCATGGGCTCTAGGTTTTAAGGAAATATTGACGGTTCCTTCTTGTCCGATTCCAATGACACGACCAGAAATTTCTTCTCCTAGTCTGGGTTCTGCATCTCTTTGAGAAGGATGGATAAAGCCTAAATGATTGCCTTCTGTCAACACATAGGTTCCAACAACTTTTAAACGGTAAGCAATGCCTTTAATGTCTTTATTGACTAATTCTTCCGAAGCTTTTTTTGACAATGAAACAAAAAATTCTTCATCCGCTAATTCGCCCCACATCCGGTCTTTTTCATCCACGCGAAGGGTTACTAATAATTGATCGCCTTTTTTAGGCCATAATTGTTTTTCTGTCGGCAATTCATCCAGCGAAACAACAATTTCTTTATCGGGTAATCCAATATCCACGAAAACACCTAAGTCTCTGCGTACATCAATAACTTTGCTGAAAGCATATTGTCCGATTTGTACCTTAGGAAGATCTTGAGTTAGCTTGTAATCCTTGTTTAAAGAAACATAGGCAAACCCTTCTACAGCATCTCCAAGTTCATATGACGTTGTTTCCGTCTTTGGCAGCTCATAAGTAATACCGCTCTTTTGCACAAAGTAAGCTTTGTCATTAATATCGGTTACGATTCCCGTAATAATTGTTCCTAATGATTGATTCATAGTTATACACTCCTTAAAGTTTTTTCTTTTTTTAGTTTACCATAATTTTATTATGTAAAATACAAATTAAAACGAAAAAACTCCCAGAAAGTAGATTTCTGAGAGTTGCCTTTTTTATTGCTTGAATGAACTTAGATAGCAGATGTAGCTCCACGGTATACGATACCACGGCGAGAGTCTACTGTAATCAATTCATTGTCAGAAATAACACTAGTTGCATCTTCTGTACCAACAATAACTGGAATTCCCATAGCAATCCCAATTACTGCAGCATGACTTGTTAAACCACCTTGTTCAACAATAATTGCAGCAGCTTTTTCGATAGCAGGCAAGTAATCTTTGTCTGTAGTCTTAGTTACTAATACGCAACCTTCTACACTCTTTTCATTAGCTTCTTGAGCGTTTAAAGCTACAACAGCTTTACCAATAACAGATTCATTACCAACGCCATGTCCGCGTACTAGTTTAGAACCGATCATTTGAATTTTCATCAAGTTAGTTGTTCCACGTTCTCCAACTGGAACACCAGCCGTAATAATGATCAAATCGCCTTCTTTAGCATACCCTTTATCTTGAGCAATACCTGTAGCTAAGTTGAACATATCGTCTGTGGATTCTGGTTTTTCAGAAACTGTTGGGTAAACACCCCATGATAAAGCTAATCCGCGCATAGTTCTTTCAGAGAAAGTAACTGCTACAATAGTAGATTTTGGACGGTATTTAGAAATCATTTGAGCTGTGTGTCCTGATTCAGTTGCCGCAACGATAGTATCAATGTTCAAGTTACGGGCTGTATATCCTACAGATTGTCCAATAGCTTCTGTCATATCGCCTTGGTCGTAAGCTTTTAATGTGAATGAATCTTGGTTTACTAATGCTTCTTCAGTACGAACAGCGATACGTGCCATTGTTTGAACAGCTTCAACTGGGTAATCTCCAGCAGCTGTTTCACCAGATAACATGATTGCATCTGTACCGTCAAAGATAGCATTTGCCACGTCACTTGCTTCAGCACGTGTTGGACGAGGATTGTTTTGCATTGAATCCAACATTTGTGTTGCTGTAATAACTGGTTTACCTAAAGCATTACATTTGCGGATCAAGTCTTTTTGAACAATAGGAACTTCTTCCGTTGGGATTTCTACACCAAGGTCTCCACGAGCAACCATTAAACCATCAGAAACTTTTAAGATTTCGTCAATATTGTCTACGCCTTCTTGGCTTTCGATTTTAGGGATGATTTTAACATGAGTCATGTTTTCTTCTTCTAAAATTTGAGTGATTTCTAATACATCAGTAGCGCGACGTACGAAACTTGCTGCAATAAAATCGATATCTTGGCTTAAACCAAAACGGATATCAGCAGCATCTTTTTCAGTGATACCAGGAAGGTTAACAGAAACGCCTGGTACGTTTACACCTTTTTTGTTTTTCAATGTTCCGGCATTTTGTACAGTCGTTACAATTTCTTGGTTGTCCATGTCAATATCAGTTACCAATAAATCGATCAAACCATCATCTAATAAAATGTGAGAACCAGGATTTACATCGTTGATCAATTCAGCGTAAGTTACAGAGAACTTTTCTTGTGTTCCTTCAACTTCGTTCATTGCAACGCGTACAACCTCTCCAGTAGAAAAGACTACTTTTCCTTCTTTCATGTTGTGAGTACGTATTTCTGGTCCTTTTGTATCTAATAAGAGAGCAACCATTTTCCCAGTGATTCTTGAAGCTTCGCGAATATTTTTAATTCTTGCTCCATGTTCTTCAAAGTCCCCGTGTGAGAAATTTAATCGTGCAACGTTCATTCCTGCATCGATCATCTTTACTAAATAATCTACGGACTCACTTGCTGGTCCAATAGTACAAACAATTTTTGTTTTTTTCATTATTCAAAACTCCTAACTTATTAGTTTAACTTTTTAAATTTTATACACATGATTATTGGATTCACTATTTATCTTACCGCAGAAAAATAAGTAAATCCACTTTTTGAAGAAATCTTTAGTTAGAAATTTCTTGGTTTAGTTTGTATAATGAAACATCTGGTTGGTGTATTCCTTTTTCCAAGGTTGTAACGATATCAGAAGCAATCATTTTATTGTTCACGATTCCCAAGCAAAGTCCGCCCATACCTTCTTTTAGGTAGTCAACAGCTCTAGCTCCAAATTGGCTAGCTAAAACGCGGTCTCTGGCAGTAGGCGATCCTCCACGTTGAACGTGTCCTAAAACAGTTACACGAGCATGGAAATCTCCAAATTTATACAATTCTTCTGCAAAATTATTCCCATTCATTACCCCTTCAGCAAGGATAATAATCGTATGTTTTTTCCCTTTTTCACGGCCTTCAGTAATCTTAGCAGCTACTTCAGCCATGTCAAATTCTTTCTCCGGAATGATGATTTGTTCTACTCCACCAGATACGCCTGCCCAAAGAGCGATGTCTCCAGCATTCCGTCCCATAACTTCTACAATAAAAGTACGAACATGACTAGTAGCCGTATCACGAATTTTATCTAAAGAGTCCAAAACAGTATTGATAGCAGTATCGAATCCAATACAAAAATCAGTTCCTGGAATATCGTTGTCGATTGTTCCTGGAAGACCAATAGTTGGGTACCCATGTTTTGTAAGAGCAAGAGCGCCTCTATAAGAACCGTCTCCACCAACAACTACTAAGCCTTCGATACCAAATTTCTTTAATTGTTCAATCCCTTTTAATTGCCCTTCTTCAGTAGCAAATTCAGGATAACGTGCTGAATAAAGAAAAGTACCCCCTCTAGAAATCATATCTCCTACATCGTTATGGTGTAATTGACGAATATCTCCAGCTACTAAGCCAGCATATCCATAATTGATTCCGAAAACTTCCATTCCTTCGTAAAGAGCTTTACGAACAACAGCTCTAATAGCTGCGTTCATTCCAGGAGCGTCTCCTCCACTTGTTAAAACAGCGATACGTTTCATATTCCACTTTCACCTCATAAAAGTTATAGTAAACAAAAAATATAAATATAAAGATGATCCTGTATAAATAATGTGATATTTATTTATACATAAATAAGCCAACAAGGACATTCTACCATTTTTCAGATAAATTGTCTTATGAATTCTGTTATTCTTTTCAGATATTTTTCATTTTTTAGAATATTTTAATCTCACTCGATCACAATGTTTCCTTTGCCTAATAAATCTTCAACTGCTTTTACGAGTTCTGGAGAATTTTTTATCCAAAATTTCTCTTGCAATCCCATTTTTTTATTGGTCTTGACATAATATAAAATAACCGGAATCGCACCTGGATAATCTGCTAAATATTCTTGTAATCGGTTTAGAGTAGCGTTGTCTTCATTGGTCTCTTCTATGCGAATAAAACATTTTTTCGTCTCTCGGTTTTCTTCCAACTTCTCGGCTTCTTGTATTTGATGTACCAAGACCTGCAGACCTTGTCCCGCTCTGGCTTCTACCTTTCCTTCCACGTACAACACTTTGCTTTTTTCGAGCGATTGGATGTATTTACGGTAAACTTTTGGGAACAATGTCAAAGAGATGTCTCCGGAAGTATCACTGATTTCTACAAAAGCCATCGGTTCACCTTTTTTAGTGGTGATTTTTTTGATTTCTTTTACTTGTCCGATTAGTTTTGCGGTCTTTCCATTGACCAGATCTTTAATGTAAGAAGCTTGTTTTACTTTGCGCAAATCATCGTATTTTTCAGTAGGGTGTCCAGACAAATACACTCCTAAATACGTATTTTCTGCTTCCAATTTTTCAGCTGCAGTCATGTCAGGAGCTTCTTCGTACTTAGGCTGCAATACATCAAACAGTCCTACATTGTCACCGCTGAATTTGACGCTTGTCAGAATATTTTCCAGTGAATGGATCAACGTCCCTCTGGAATATTGGAAGTCGTCAAATGCTCCTACATAAACCAACGGCAAGATAAATTCTTCTTTCAACCACTTCGTATCCATTCTTCTCAAAAAATGAATAAAGTCTTTATACGATCCTTCATTTCTTCTCTTTTGGATGATTTCAGACACATAGTCTCTTCTCAATCCTTTTATAGTAGCTAAACCAAAGAGAATGCCGGATCCTTTTTTGGTAAAATGCGAATAACTTTGATTGATGTCTGGATTAAATACAGGGATTTTCCTTTTTTTCGCTTCCAACAAATAATCTTTCATTTTAGTGGTATTGTGCAGCGCTGAATTTAACAGCGCGATATAGAAAGCTTGTGGGTGATGCACTTTGATATAGGCCATTTGATACCCGATAAAAGAATAGGCGATCGAATGGGAACGGTTAAAACCATAGTTGGCAAAGCGTTCAATATAATCGTACACTTTTTTAGCGTCTTGTTCAGCGTACCCCTGTTCTTTAGCCCCTTTTACAAAATGGACTCTTTCAGCATCAATCAATTCTTTTTTCTTTTTCCCGATAGCTCTGCGTAAGATATCAGCTTGTCCTAAAGAATACCCTGCCATTTTAGAAGCCACTTGCATAACTTGCTCTTGATAAACCATTACTCCATAAGTCACTTCTAAAATCTCTTTTAAACTTTCGTGCGGATATTCAATCGGCAATTCGCCTTTCTTCCGTTTGACAAATACATCGATCTGTTCCATTGGACCTGGACGATATAAAGCATTGACCGCTGCAATGTCTTCTATCGATTCGGGATGGAGTTTTCGCAATACATTTTTGATACCACCAGACTCAAACTGGAAAATCCCTACTGTATCTGCTCGTTGGAACAATTTCAGTGTTTCTGGATCATCCATCGGAATGTCTTGAGCCTGGAGAGGTGTTCCGGTGTCTTGTTGAATGATTTTCAATGCTTCTCCTAAAATCGTCAGGTTTTTCAATCCTAGAAAATCCATTTTCAATAAACCAATTTCCTCTACATTTCCCATCGGATATTGTGTTAATGCTATTGAATTGCTGCCTTCTTGAAGCGGAATAACAGACTCTAGCTTCTGGTCGCTGATCACTACACCTGCCGCATGTGTGGAAGTGTGTCGGGGCAGCCCTTCGATTTTTTTAGCTGTCTCGAACATCAATTGATTTTGATTATTCTTATTGACCAGCTGCTGTAAAGCAGAAGACTGTCGATAAGCTTCTTCTAAAGTAATGCCCAGCTGACTAGGAATCGCTTTTGACCATTGGTTAGACTCTTCTTGTTTCAACCCAAATACACGGGCCGTATCTCTAAGTGCCATTTTTGCTGCCAACGTACCGAATGTAATAATCTGTGCGACATGGTCTTTTCCATATTTGTTTTTGACGTATTGTAAAACTTCATCTCGTCGATTATCGGGAAAATCCAAATCGATATCCGGCATATTGTATCGTTCTTCGTTTAAAAACCGTTCAAACAGCAAGTTGTAGCGTATAGGATCTACATCTGTTATCTCAAGTACAAACGAAACGAGAGAACCAGCTGCGGATCCTCGGCCTGCCCCAGTAACGATTTTAGCTTGATGAGCGTAAGCCATGACATCCCAAACAATCAAGAAGTAATCTTCAAAGCCCATTTTTTGAATCACACTCAATTCATAAGCCAATCGTTTTTTATAGCGGTCATCTGCATGTGGAACTCTTTTTTTCAGCCCTTTTTGACATAACTCTTCTAAGTAAGCTGTCGTAGCTTTTCCATTTTCAATCGGATATTTAGGCAGCAATCGTTGCTGCAAAGGGATGTCCATTGCAACACGCTTAGCTATCTTAGCTGTATTTTGAGCTGCTTCTTCTAGACCAGCTTCTCTGAATTGCTGCTCCATCGCTGAACATTCTGGTAAATTGCGCGTACCAAATAAAGTTCCGTCTTGGCTTGTCAGCTGTTCTCCTTTATCAATCGATCGAAGTACTTTTAAACTGAATGCATCTTCTTGATTTAAATAACGCACATCATTCAAAGCGACCGTCTCTATCGCTAGTTCCTCTGTTAAATGAATTAACTGATCCTTGATCGACGACAAGTCTTCGTGCAGTTGGATACCGATCAAAAATTGATCGGCTGAAAATAGTTCTTTGTATTTCCTAGCCACTGTTCCAGCTTCATCAAATTGTCCATTTAACAATAATTGTTCGATTTCCCCTGTTTCTCCTGGTGATAAAGCAATCAATCCTTCTATATAAGGGGCCAATTCTGCAAAAGAGAAAGGCTGATCAGGAGACAGCATTTTTTTCGTAGACAACGAAATCAACTGTTGATAACCTTGGTTTGTTTCAGCTAGTAAGACCAGCGAAAATGTTTGATCGGATTGGACAGATCCCATCATTTCAAGTGTCAGCCCTACAATGGGTTTAATCTCATGTTTGAGACACAATTTATAAAAGTCGACGGCTCCATAAAGTACATTTTGATCGGTCAAAGCTAGAGCTTCATAGCCTCTTTCTTTAGCAGATAAGACTAGTTCTTCAACAGATAAAGTACTTTGAAGCAATGAGTAGGCACTATTCACCTGTAATTGCACAAAAGACATCCGGTATCCTCCTCTTCATAAGTTTGAATCCTTTTTACAATTATGTATTACTGCATCTCTTCTTTACTAAGATTCGTCTTCGAATTGCACACTTCTTTATTATACTCTGAAGTGGAGGAAAACCGCAAATTCTCCTCAAAAATCATCAGCTTTTACTTTCATTCTTAAAAAAAAGTGGTAGAATGAGGATGAAGAAAGAGGGTGTTGATACCATGAAATATATCGCAACATTATTTTGGGGATTTTGCTTAGGACAAGTAGTGAATTACATCGGAAGTTCTTTAACCAGCGGAACTTATTCCTTTTTCACAGCTACTTTAATTGGTTTATTGAGTGCAGTACTGGTTATCTTATTGACTTCTGCTATTCCGAAACCTCCAGAAACACAACATTAATCTACTATTCAACTGAATGAAATCATCTCAAAAAAAAGAAGCCGGAATTTAAATCCCGGCTTCTTTTTTGCTTATTCTGAATCTAATTGGGCAACCTCAACGGCCAAGTGCTCTTCTCTGACAGTTAATACAGCTGTCGCTCCAGGATAAATTGTTCCTGCAATAATTTGTTTGGCAATCGGCGTTTCTACTTCTTTTGTCAGATACCGTTGCAAAGGCCGCGCTCCATAGGCTGGATCGTACGCTTTTTCAGCGATCCAAGATTGGGCTTCTTCCGTGATATCCAAGCTGATCTCTTGCTGTAGCAACCGTTTTTCTAAGTCTTTAGTCATTTTCAACACGATTTTCTTCACGACTTCAAAATTCAATGGTGCAAATAGAATCGTATCGTCAATCCGATTTAAAAACTCTGGTTTGAAGCTGGCTCTTAGCAAGTTCAACACTTCATCTTTCGTGTGTTGCGCAATTTCGCCTTTTTCATTGGTTCCGTCCAATAGCAAACCTGATCCAATATTGCTGGTCATAATCAAGACGGTATTCTTAAAGTCTACTACGCGACCTTTAGAATCCGTTAATCGTCCATCGTCTAACACTTGCAGTAAGATATTAAACACATCGGGGTGAGCTTTTTCAATTTCATCCAATAAAATAATCGTATACGGACTTCTTCTGACAGCTTCCGTCAATTGCCCACCTTCTTCGTACCCTACATAACCAGGAGGTGCTCCGACTAATCTGGAAACGGTGTGTTTCTCCATATACTCACTCATATCAATACGCACCATATGGTCTTGGGAATCAAACAGGTTTTCAGCCAAAGTTTTAGCCAATTCGGTTTTTCCTACACCGGTTGGTCCCAAGAATAAGAATGAGCCTAATGGTTTATTTGGATTTTGGATACCTGCACGTGCTCGAATAACCGCATCTGTCACACTCTCTACTGCCTCATCCTGGCCAATCACTCTTGATTTCATATTCTCCGCCAAATTCAATAGTTTTTCGCGTTCGCCTTTGACTAATCGATTAACCGGAATACCAGTCAATCTACCGACGACTAAGGCAATTTCTTCTTCCGTAACCGATTCTTGCACTAAACGATTCACATTCGAATCGAGTTGAGCTTGGCTGTCTTCCAACTCTTTCAATTCTTTTTCAAGCGCTGGAATTTCTCCATGACGCAAGACGGCTGCACGTTCTAAATCATAACGTCCTTCAGCATCCTCTAATTCATGGCGTAACTGATCCAATTTTTCTCTTTTATCTCTTAAATGATTTACTTGATTCTTTTCAGCATCCCATTTCAATTGCAATTGACTGGCTTCTTCTTTCAACTCGGCCAGTTCTTCTTGAATGATGTCCAGTCTTCGCTTGCTGGCTTCATCTTGCTCTTTTTTCAAAGCCGCTTCTTCGATTTCCAACTGCATCACACGTCTTCTGACTTGATCCAGTTCAGTAGGCATCGAATTCATTTCCACACGAATGGTTGCGCAAGCTTCATCAACTAAATCAATGGCTTTGTCCGGCAAAAAACGGTCCGTAATGTAGCGATTCGATAAGGTTGCTGCCGCTACAATAGCATTATCGTGGATGTTGACACTGTGATAAATCTCAAAACGTTCTTTTAGTCCACGTAAGATACTAATGGTTTCTTCAACGGTTGGTTCATTAACCAATACTTTTTGGAAACGACGTTCTAACGCTTTATCCGTTTCCACGTATTGACGGTATTCATCTAACGTCGTTGCTCCAATACAATGCAACTCTCCACGAGCCAACATAGGTTTCAGCAAGTTTCCAGCATCCATGCTGCCTTCTGTTTTGCCCGCTCCCACGATGGTGTGAATTTCATCAATGAATAAGATAATTTGTCCATCACTTTTCTTCACTTCTTTTAAAACTGCTTTTAATCGTTCTTCAAATTCGCCTCGGTATTTCGCTCCAGCGATCAAAGCACCCATATCTAAGGAGTAAACGGTTTTATCTTTCAAATTCTCTGGAACATCTCTGCGCACGATGCGTTGCGCTAGTCCTTCTACAATAGCCGTTTTACCTACCCCCGGCTCTCCTATCAAGACAGGATTATTCTTTGTTTTCCGAGATAATATCCGGATCACATTTCGTATTTCTTCATCTCTTCCTATAATAGGATCTTGTTTCCCGCTTTTAACGGCTTCAATCAAATCAGTCCCATATTTTTTCAATGCTTCATAGTTTTCTTCTTGATTTTGTGAAGTCACTCGTTCCCCACCTCTTAGTTCTTCAATTTTAGTGCGCAAGTTTTTTTCTGTCAGCCCTTGAGCCGTTAATTCTTTCGTCAGTGAATGATTTTTAAGTTTCATTAAGGCCAATAAAAAAATCTCCGTAGACACAAACTCATCTTGAAAGGTCTCACTGATTTTATCGGCTTCCGTCATCAAGTTAAACAGATTTTGGCTCATCGATTGCCCATATTGAAGGTTACTTCCTTGAACGACCGATATTTTATCTAATTCCTGATCAATCACTTGTTCAAATTGATCCGTATCGATGCCGACTTGGTCATAAATATTCTTTGCAAAATGATTTGGTGTCAAAAATATTTTCCATAAATGAGCAATGTCAATCTCTTGATGTTGTCTAGTCACAGCGATCTGTTGTGCCTCGCTTAAGGCTTCTTGCATCGTACTTGTTAATTTGTTCAGCTCCATATTTTCCACCACTTTCAGTTGAATGATTTACTATAAGTCTATTTTACTCTTTTGGTCAATAATGGTCAAACATTTTCATTGCTCAAACAAACTATTTTTGGAGATTCTATGACAAGTGTATACTAAATACAAGCGAATAGCTTACGAGAAACTCATAGAAAGGATGTCATTATGAAAGCAATCGTTATCAACCAATACGGTTCTGCTGACGAACTAGTCGAACAAGAGGTACCTCTTCCAGAAATAAACGATGACCAGATATTAATGGAGTTAAAAGCTACTTCCATCAATCCTGTTGATTGGAAAATGCGTGAAGGTTATCTAAAAGAGATGTTGCCTTATAAATTTCCAATCATTTTAGGCTGGGATGCAGCGGGGATCGTAAAAAAAGTTGGAAATCAGGTGACCGCTTTCCAACCAGGAGATAAAGTGTTTGCACGGCCTAAAACCAACCCAACCGGTACTTATGCAGAATATGTAGCTGTTGAGGAGGATTTGGTGTGTTCTCTTCCAGAAAACAGTTCTTTTGATGAAGCTGCAGCCATTCCGCTCACAGGCCAAACAGCTTGGGTAGCGTTAGTAGAGATTGCACACATCAAAAAAGGCGACCGTGTCCTAATTCATGGAGGTTCTGGTGGTGTTGGCCATTTAGCGATCCAGATCGCCAAACATTTCGGCGCTTATGTAGCCGCAACCGCTAGTGGAAAAAATGAAGCTTTTGTTCAATCGATGGGTGCGGATGAGTTCATTAATTATAAAGAACAAGACTTTGAAACCTTATTGAGTGATTACGACATCGTACTAGATACGCAAGGTGGAGAAACACAAGAAAAGAGTTTTTCGGTGCTGAAACGCGGCGGCACATTAGTCTCTATTGCTGCTCCGCCGGATGAAGAAAAAGCTGCTGAAAAAGGCATTAAGACTGGCTATTTCTTCTTAGAACCAGATGGAGAAAGATTGCAGGAATTAGCTGAACTAATGAAAAATGACGAATTGAAAGTCACCATTGGTAAGACTGTTCCTTTTACTGAGGAAGGTCTGCGTGAAGCTCATAGAGTTAGTGAAGAACACGGAGTGGTTGGAAAAATCGTGGTTCAGATAGGCAAATAAAAATCGTCAGAGTTATTCTGATTAGGGCATAAGAACCCCCGCTGAAGAATTTTCGAAATGAAAATTCTTCAGCGGGGGTTCTTTAATGACTCAAAAGTATTATTTTAATGATGGTTCCTCTGTTGGCGTGCTGAATTACGATATATACTCTGATACAAAATCTTGAACTTTTTTCTGATACTCTTCTTTGTTCTGTTCATAGGATTCTGCGTGATCCGCATTCGGGGCAATGTAAAGTTCTTTAGGTGACGGATTAGCTTCATATACATCGTACACCATCTCCGTTGGAACAAAACCATCTTTTTCACCATGGATAAACAACATGGGAACGGTATTCTTTTTAACCTGACCTATTGTGTCCGCTTCTCCGAACCAGTAATCCGATCTTATTTTTGTGACTAAACTGGTTACGGGAATCAAAGGAAATTCTGGCAAATCGTACATATCTTTTAATTGGTACGCCAGCTCCCCAGTTAAAGAGCTGTATCCGCAATCTTCAACGATCACTTTAACATTATCTGGCAGCTCTTCTCCACTAACATTCATGACCGTAGCTCCACCCATACTAATTCCAAATAAAGCTAATTCAGCTTCTGTTCCGACCTTATCCATCATCAATTGAATCCACTGCAAGTAGTCATTCCGCTCATGCCAGCCAAAACCGATATAATCTCCTTCGCTCGTTCCATGTCCGCGAGCATCAGGTACCAGCACATTGAAGCCCATGTCATGATACAATTTGACGTATGGCGCCATTTGTTCCAAGTTTCCCGCATATCCGTGAGCCAATATAGCTACTTTTTTAGAATTAGCGGCTCCTTCAATATAAATTCCAGAAAGTTTTAAACCATCATTTGATTCAATAGCTACTTTTTCACGCTCGACTGCATCGTACCATTTTTTTCTTCCAACCATGGATCTTCTGGATCATAATTCCCATCTACATCAGCTGCCTCAATAAAATCCTTTTGATTGATGGCTACTGCGACATCATAAAAATAATTCCCTGCAAACCCTAAACCAATCATAACCACAGCCAAAAAAGCGGCTAAAGCTATCCCTAATTTTCTTTTCATCTACTCACACTCCACTTTTTGTTGATTACATTCTCGCTCATTCAGTCTATTTTACCCTCTTCTTCTATAAATGTGTACATCAAAGCAACAAGTTCTGCTATTTTTTGTTTTTTTTACTTCGGGTAGGACAAAAAAATAGTAAAAACGTTAGACTATCATCAAAATAAAAATGGCGAGATAAAAATGATGAGGAAACTTTTATAGGTTCTTTTTCAAGACGGTAACTTTAGTGACATGATTGATGAAGTAAACCTGCCCTATTCTGAAGGTACTACCACCATAAAAGAGAACCAGGACCTTAATATCACGTTAAATTTTAATTTGATTAGACAGCCTGCTGATGCAGAAACAACAGAATTAGTGACTCCATCAAATTACCAACTGTTCTTTTTAAATAAGGAGTTAGAAATAATAGCTGTTTATATTTATTAACTAAAACACAAAAATAAGGATAGTAGAATATCAACATTCTACTGTCCTTATTTTGTTTTTATGGTCTATCCCATAAAAAATTCGCCACAAGCTCATCCACTTGAGTATTTTCATGCAGCTGACTGTGGCTAGCTTGCGATCCGGTAATGATTTCAGTTCGGTACTCTAATCCATTCATTTGCATTAAATAACCAATGGCGAGTGCACTTCTGCTTGGGACAGTCCCATCTCCTTCTGATCCATCTTCTAAATCCCCCACAATATTCAGCATGTTGGTTGCTTTAGGGTAATCTTGGATGCCAGCGGCATAGTCGCTATACCGTTCACTGATGACTAGCGGGCCATTTTGACTTAATGCATCTACAGATTGTTCTTCATTACCTGAAACAAAATTATTGAACGGCGCACCGATTGCAATAAATTTGTTGACCACTGGCAACGAATCATCCTTTCCATAAGTAATTAAATATCGGAAACTGCTCACACCACCCATAGAGTGGCCCACTAGGTTGACTTCTTCAATCTGATACGTCTGATTTAAATAGCTTAAAACAGCTTTGATCCACTCGGCTTGGTTCAGTTCACTATTTTTATTATCCGCAAATAATACCTGAATCATGGGATTGACTACCTGGTCATCCCAAGTTCCTGCAGCAGAAACTGTTCCATCTGGCTGAACGGTTACAGTTAATACCTTCTTTCCAAAATAGTTGGATTCAAAACGAGACAACATCCCATTAAAGCTTCCCTCTGTTCCTCCATATCCATGTATGAACAAAGTGGGAATGGTTGTCTGATTTCTGGTTAGAGAAACACTGTGGGAAAAAACAGCATCACTAGTATTCGTTACATTTGATACAACAGATGTGCGGCTTTCTTTAACTGGATCCGTTTTTTCCTTCCCGCACCCTATACTTAGCAAGCTGAATAAAATAACGAGGAAAGAAATGATAAACGTCTTTCGCATACCGTCACACTCCTGAATATTTTCTCATAAGCTGTATGCTAAACACTGTTTCGCGAATAACAGCGTCATACTCTTTTTTTATTATCATTCTTCTAGTCGTCTTTTACGAATACTAGTAGGTGAAAAAATAAGCCGATAATATCCTCATAGCACTATTATCGGCTTATTTTTTTGAATATAGCTTGAATGAATTTCCCTTCTCTACCATAGACAGTTCATTGATGATCTTAACCTTCTTTTTTAGAATTTAACAGGGTTAGGTAATTAAACTAGCTATCTTTTCATACTTTTAGTATTCTATTGACGTATTCCCAACGCGATCCGCGCATAGCGAGACATCTTGGAAGTATCCCAAGCTGGATACCATACTAATTTCACTTCACTCGTTTCTATTTCTGGAATGGGTTTGAGAGCGTTTATGACTTCCTCTGTGATAACATCCGCCAACGGACACCCCATTGTGGTCAACGTCAAATTGATTACACAATGTCCGCCTTCAAACAGGCCAACTCGATACACCAATCCTAAATTGACGATATCAATCCCTAATTCAGGGTCAATGACTTGTTCTAATGCCCCCATAATATTTTGCTTGATTCTTTCTTGTTCTTCAGAGGACCAAGAAGAAAGTTGTTCAGACATAGCTATTCTCCTTTTTATTGCCGTTTATTTAAGGTTTTCTTCAAAGAAATCTGCCATTTCAACAGAAATAGCGTAAGGTACTTTGTGAGTACCATTCACAGTTGTTTCAAATTGGACATTTTTAGCGTATGACTCATTTTGTATGGTTTGGATAAACTCATTCGTCAACGAATACGGTACGAGTTCATCATTTGTTCCATGCCAAAAATAAACCGGACGTCCAGCAATTTTTTCAGGTTGCAACGCTAGCGAAATGGCTTTTAAGGGGTCAGTCATTTGATTGATTTGTTCTTCCGTTAATTCAATGTCCAGTCCTTCAGTCCATGGAGAGTTCAGAATCCATTTGGAAAAGGAAATCGGTGAAGGAGTGCCCATCAATACTCCCGCTGCTTTTATCCAGGGGAACTGAGTCAACATGGCACTAGTAGTAATCCCACCCATAGACAGACCAGAGACACCGATACGATCAGGATCCGTTAATTGCTGTTCCACGTAATACTCTTTTATCGTATTGATTTCAGATAAGTTATGTACTACAACATTCCAAAAATCAACATTTCCGTTTGTTGATTCATCAGTCTTTCTTTCGCCGTGCAAATGAGCTTCAGGAAGCAACGCGCGAAAACCTCTTTTAGCTAACTCATAGCCATTGACTAAAGAACTTTCTTTTACATTCGTCCAGCCATGATAGAAAAATACTGTCGGCAGCTTTTCAGAAAAAGTTGCTTCTGGAGCAATTTCTAGCAAAGGAAGTCCTGCTATCGTTACCGTTTTGATTGAAATCATACGGACACCTCGTTTTACATATTTTTTTATTTTTCATTTTGTGTTATCGTGTACTTAAATACTTTAATTAGTTTAGCATAAAAACCTTGGAGGATACAGATGAATAAAAAGTTAATCGCACTTGATTTAGACGGAACTACTTTAAACAATCAATCCCTTATTTCAGAAAAAACGAATGCAGTCTTGACCACCTTAAAAAAAGCTGGTCATATCGTTTCGATTGCTACTGGTCGACCATATCGCAGCAGTCGTCAATATTATGCGGAGTTAGATTTAGACACTCCTATCGTGAACTTCAATGGTGCATTATGCCACAAACCGAACGAATTAGCTTGGGAATCTCAATACCATAAAACATTGAACAGAGAAATTGCGATCGACATGCTTTCCTTACGAAAAGAAATGGATATCCAATTGATTGCTGCAGAATTACGCGACACAGTCTACGTCGATGACGATTTTATTCCTTACGCAGACTTTTTTGCAACCGGTAAAAATATGTCTTTCAAATTATCTGAAGATACATTAAAAGAAGAACCGACTGCTATCAGTGTATTCACTGGACATGAAAATCAACAAGTGATCATCGACAAAATCGTCAACCGCTACGGCGATGCAGTAGAAGTGCGCACTTGGGGTGGACAAACACCTTGCTTGGAAGTAGTCGCTGCCGGCGTCCAAAAAGCACTGGGTGTGGAAAGAATTGCGCAGGTTTACGGTATCCAACAACAAGATATTCTAGCATTTGGCGATGAAGCCAATGATTATGAAATGATCCAATATGCCGGACACGGCGTTGCCATGAGGAACGGGATTGATGAACTGAAAGCAATTGCTAATGACGTGACAGATTTTACAAATCACGAAAATGGATTGGCCAATTATCTAGAGAGCTATTTCAAATTAAACTAATATCATTTCACAAAGAAGCTGAATCCGATCAAGTATCGAATTCAGCTTCTTTGTTTTCATTTCTATTCAGGAACATTTAGTATGGAGACCTTGGATATAAGGAGTAACTCTTTCATCATAGTTTGGATAATCATACCCATATGCTAAAGTTACTTTTTTTGAGATAGTTCGAAATAACTTCTGACAAAGAAACAATGCTTCCCACGTTTCACTATAACCCGACCCTTGGAAAGTCTGGAGAAGTAGTTCCCATTCTTCGGCAGCAAGGTAATGTTGAATAAATTTGTAATTTTTGCCCAAGCTAAAACTACTTCCTTTTTCAGCACCAATTTTCCAAGACATCATCAACAATAACGTTGGTCGAACAATTTGATTGAGATGGTCTTGAGCAAAAAGGAATTCTTGTCGTGCTAATCCTTTTGCGACATAAGTACTTATCCACCAAAATTCGTTGCAGCAATCAGTGAATTTCTGAGCAGTCGGTTTAGTCATCCAGTAGTGTTGATCGGTAGCAACGATTTCCTCTTTAACTGTGTTGTCCTTGTCCAACAAAATCTTCAATAAGCCATCATTCATTTTTAAGCATGATTGAAGTTCACTTATTGGAACTAGCGTGAGGTCTATTTTTATCCCGTCTTCAAAAAGCATTAAATAAGAAAATTTATTTCCCAGTTGTGGTGGATAAAGCTCCATATCTTCTGGCTTTTGAAGAATGAGTCTTTTACCTAAAAAATCTAGCCAATCATCCTTTGAGAGGAACGATTCCATATCTGTTACGAAAAAAGCGATATCATAATCTTTGAACTCGTCATCCGCTATTGCTGGATTGGCTCTAGAACCTTCTAAACTCACTAAGCGTATTCGCTCATCCGACTTGGCAAATCCTATTAGCAATGCAAAAACTTCTTCTTCACTCCGCATAATTCCCCTCCATTTGAAAATAAGTTTATTGATAGATATAAGTAGTTTTGATTGTTTTCCAAGCGTGAATTCAAAAAAAAAGAACAACATTCGTTTTCTGTAAATTTCTTCATCCAGTCTATTAACAGTTTATTCTTAAGAGAATTTCCGCATGACTCCAGAATATACCATTCCATAAGTTACATATCACTTTGTGAGTTGTACTCTGTTTCATGGTTCTAGAAGTTTCAATAATACATTTCAATTATACTAAAATGAGCACTGTTGCATCTACTATAACGAAAAGGAGATAGTTATGGAACAGATACAATTAGAAGCCAGTATTCCATTGCTACCTGTAATTTCCCTAAAAGAAACAGAAGTTTTCTTTGAAGACTTAGTTTTTAAGAACATCTACAAGGGTAACGAACGCTCCTCAGCCTATGCAGTAATGGAAACATCTTTATCGTTCTGCAACCTAACCAAACAAAAACGCAGTAAAGATAACCGCTTCGAAAAATTATACTGGAAAAGTTATACTCTTCTCTATTCTCATGAAAGTCCGATCGAAGCTAAAAAAATGATGGAACGAGGATTAAAGCTGTCTGATCTTAAAAGCTGAATCCCCTGACTTAATGTTCCAAGCTTTTGTTTTATTAGTGGACAGCTTTCTTATGCTAGGAAATGAGGACTCGGCTGTTCAGTATCTTCAGCAAGCACAAAAATGGCAAACCCGTTTATCGAATGATTCGTCGGAGCTGCTAGCAGAAACGTTAAAACAATACCATGAGTTTGAACAACTGTTGGAACACTGAAACAGCCTTTTATTGCTCCATAAAAAGAACCTCTATTCACTCCACAGTAACTTGGAGTGAATAGAGGTTCTTTTTGGAATGATAAAACTCAACGTACTTCGCTGGCTCTACGTTGTTTTTGCTGGTCACTGTTCAAGAATTCTCCTAAAACACTGTTTGTTTGCATAAAATTGACAAATGCAGCTGCATCGGATTCTTTAACAGCTTGTTCTAGACTATATATTTCATAGCGAGAAATAACCACCATTAATACTGCACGATTTGTTTTGCTGTATCCACCTGTAGCAGGCAGCACGGTAATCCCTCTTACCAATTGTTTGTGGATTGCATCGACTAATGTATCCGGATCTGTAGTCACAATCATGGCCGTCACTTTTTGATGACTTGTGTGAATGGCATCCACGACTTTTGTAAAAGCAAAAATAGATAAGATCGTATAGAATGAATACTCCCACCCAAATAATGCTCCGGCAGTGATGGCGATAATCGCGTTCATCACCATCATTAAATTACCGATTGTTTTGCCCGTTGTTTGGGCCAGTACCATGGCGATGATATCCATCCCGCCAGTTGAGAAGCCGTATTTTAACGCAAACCCTACTCCAGCTCCTCCAATGACACCACCAAATAATGCATTCATAATGGGATCAGGAGTTAACTGCACGACTGGAAGAAAAACCATTAAGATTGACACTAGAAAAGAAGACATAAAACTTAACATGGTAAAAGTTTTTCCAATTTTAAACCATCCTAAAATAGCAATGGGGATATTCAATAATAATATAATTAGCCCGGTTTCCATTTGAATATTGAAATATTCAGCTGAAACACCTGTAAATAATTGCGCAAAACCATTTAATCCAGATGCATAAACATTTGCTGGAATAAAGAAAAAGTTAAACGACACCGCTCCTGTTATAGCTGAAAAGATCAATACAATCGTTATCTTCAAATATTCCCACCAGACAACTGGCGACTTAAATTTTTTCACCACTACACCTCCACAATATAATTCTAAATAAGGATAGCAACAAAGGTTTCAGAAAGAAAGAAGAATCTTTATACAATAAGAAAAGTCTCATTGAATCCGCTTCACGATAAGATTCCGTTAAGTAAAAAAAGGAACAGGATTTTTATCCCGTTCCTTTTACACTTATCAGACTTAATCACCCATTAGGATGCGATGGTTTTTACAGATACCGTTTTACTACCATTGATTAGTTTAGCTACTGGACAGCGTTTTTCAGCAGATTGTACAATACGGTCCGCTTTTTCAAATGGCATATCTTCTATCGTAGCCAGTACGACTACCTCAAAAAAATACCCGCCTTTTTCTTCAGGTACCATGTCTACTTGAACTTCCACTCGACTTTTATTCTTTAAGCCTCTGCCTTTTAATAAAGCTTGAATGGTCGCATTTAAACAAGTGCTTAAAGACAATCCCAATAGTTCTTCAGGATTAGTCCCAGGTGTTGAATCTAGCGGATCAGAAATAGTAACTTTCAGTCCTCCATTTTTTACAAAAGCTTCCCCGTGTAAACCTTTATCATTTACAACTTCTGTGTGAAATAAACTATTTGGATGAGCCATTTAATCCCTGCTTTCTATTGAACAGTCTATCTTTACTCTGCAGCGTTTTCGGGTTCCAATATTTTTTCAATCTCTTTAATCAGTACTTTAGCGATCGTAGAACCGAAAACCATCATTTCATATGCAGCTAAAACATCGTTTGTAGTTCGACTGAGTAGTTTTAAATAAACTTCCCCGTCTCCAGCAAGAATCACGCTATAATACCCTGCTTTCACTTGGTTTAACTCATTTAGCAACTCTAAGATAGCTGCCTTCTTAGAAAAATCTTGTACGTAAGCTAATTTATGATATGTAATTTGAAAATCAACAGATTGGGCATCTTTGCTGTCAAACACGATCCCGAATGGCAAAACTTTTGTCTTCGTTAGACGAAAACTTCCATTAAATAAGATTTGTCCGTTTTTAAGCTCACTTTTTTTCAAAGGAATCTTTTTTTCCTTGATCAATGCTTCAAAATTTTCAATTGTTTTTGTCACTTTTGTTTCCCCCTAGCTAAAGTAGTCAGTATATGTTTCATATGTTTCACGTCTATTATAACGTAAACCTAACAGAATATATAGACAAAATAAAAAGCCTAAACCATCAATGAATTGTCCAAACTTTTTGTTTTGCGAATTAACGGCGAGCTTCTTTGATACTAATCTAATACTAGACTTTATTTTGTTTGTTTTTTTAGAAGGTAATTACACAATGCAAATTTAGATTCTGCATTATTAAAACCTATATTTTTTCATTGGTTTCTATAAAAAACTGGATAAATTGTCTTCCAAATTTAGAAATTTTCAATTGATCTTTGGCTTTGATGGATAACTTATTCTTTCTCAAAGTGGTGAACTTCTTTTTTGGGTTTTGTAAAGCAGTTTGAGTGGAAATTACTGAGTCTCGAATCTCGTTAACTGTATCAGTCAATTTTTTTAAATCTTTACCCAAACTCTCATCATATTGATTTTCTAACAGACCTATACGAGAAAGATTTTCCCTAATCGAAATATATTGATCATGACTTATATCGTATTTTTCCAGTATATCTTCATAGGAAATATTGAGAGTGCCATCAAATGGAACTCTTACTGTATAAGATAATTTCAAACAATCTAAATCTAATAACGTAAGTCTTTCTAAAGTGTCATAGTACAAATAAGCTACGTCAAATGAAACATTTTCAACTTCTGTTATTTTCAAAAAACCTTGAACCATAAATTTAATTTTCTTTTGTTGTGCTGTTTGAATTGACTTTTCTAAAACGAAGTCGAAAATATCATCTAAAATTTTTTTATTCTCTTTGGTTTGTTTTTGAAAATTCTCTTCTAATTCTTCTGCTCTTTTAGAAATCTCATCAATTGTAATTTTCAAATTATTGATACTTCTTTGGGTTCTAAAAGATGAAATTGCCCCACCAATAGCAGGAATCATTGAACTAATCATATCAATCCCGACAGTAGTTGCAAGCTCTGCAGTTTGATCAACAATTAATTCCTTTGCTCCCTCCTTCGCAACTTCTTTACCATAATCAGTTGCAACTGAAATTATATGTTCAGTAAAAAAACCTTTTGTAGCATCCCATTTTTCTCCCATAAAAATCACCCCAATTTTTTAACTACTTACAAGTAAATCATAGAATCTGATTTTCTGCACTAACAATTTTGCTAAATAAAGAAAACTTATATTTTTGCGCATTGAGATAAATTAAATACTAGAATTAGAAAATTAAAGATGATAACTATGAACTCAGTTAATTTTAAAACCGATGAAATATAAACTTGAAAACAATTTTATTTAACGGTAAACAAAGATGATTCTTTTATGATGCAACATTGATAGAAGAAAATCTAAAATGATTAAACACCAACTTCTAGAAATTCCTGGAGAAATTGGGTTGCTGGTAGCCATGTAAAGGATGCAATGTGAATTACAAAGCGTTTGCGCTTCAGCGCTTATGCTTTGTTTGAAGCTTGCAAGCATGGAGACCTTGGCTCCAGGCGTTCCCATGGCTCTCACCAAGCAACCCCGATTCCGGAAGGAATTTCTCTGCCCATGGTATAAAATAGACAAAATAAAAAGCCTAAACAATCAATGGATTGTCCAGACTTTTTGTTTTGGTATTAACGGCGAGCTTCTTTGATACGAGCAGCTTTACCATGTAATGCACGGATGTAGTACAATTTAGCACGACGTACTTTACCTTGACGAATTACTTCAAGTTTTGCAACACGTGGTGAGTGTACAGGGAATGTACGTTCAACACCAACACCGTAAGAAATTTTACGAACTGTATAAGTTTCGCTGATTCCTGCTCCACGACGTTTGATTACAACACCTTCAAATAATTGGATACGTTCTCTTTCACCCTCAACGATACGCGCGTGTACACGAACTGTATCTCCAGGACGGAAAGTAGGAACATCATTGCGTAATTGTTCGCTAGTAATGGCTTCAATTAATTGACTCATGATTTTTATCTCCTTCCAACAAACATTCATATATCTCCATTTGGATACAGCGGAATATCGTTAATTAAGTGGTTTTCCCACTCACCAAATAACTTTATCATATTCTATAATGACTGTAAAGTATTTTTTCTTTATTCTTTGATTTCTTTCAACCATTTTTGCTGTTGCTCTGTCAATTCGATCTCTTCCAGTAAATCAGGTCTTCTCTCATACGTCCGTTTCAAAGATTCTTTTTCTCGCCATTCTTCAATGCGTTTATGATTGCCGCTCAATAAAACTTCCGGCACATCCATTCCTTTATAAGATGCTGGTCTTGTATAATGAGGATGTTCCAATAAACCTGTTGAAAAAGAATCAGTGACTGCCGACTCTTGATTTCCTAAAGCATCCGGCAATAAACGGGCAGTAGCATCAATAACTACCATAGCGCCCAATTCACCGCCTGTTAAGACATAATCTCCAATCGATATCTCATCAGTCACAATAGAGCGAATACGTTCATCGTACCCCTCATAATGCCCACAAATGAAGATCAAGTGTTCTTCTTCTGCTAACTCTTCTGCTTTTTTTTGATCAAATGGTTTTCCAGCCGGATCCAATAAAATCACTCTTTTTTTAGTTTCTGGAGTTTGTTCTTGGATGTGATCAAACGCAGACAGAATCGGCTGAACTGTTAACAGCATCCCAGCTCCGCCGCCGTAAGGATAATCATCTACATTCTGGTGTTTATTAGCTGAAAAATCACGGAAATTCTTCACATTAATAGACAGCAAGTTTTTTTCAACGGCTTTTCCAATAATCGATTCCGACATAGGCCCCTCAAACATCCGAGGAAACAATGTGAGTACATCTATTCTCATTAGTCGTCTAACCCTTCCATTAAGTGTATCGTAACCTTACCGGCTTCTAAATCAACATTCAGCACACATTCAGCGATATAGGGGATCAGCAAGTCTTTTTTCTTATGTCTTTGGATGACCCATACATCATTTGCTCCAGGTTGCAGCACTTCCTTGATTTTACCAATTTCATTTCCAGTCTCGTCTTCTACCATCAGCCCAACGATTTCATGCAGATAAAACTCGTTTTCTGGCAATTCTGTCAATCGCTCTTCTGTAACTTTTAAGATGCCGTCACGGTATACTTCTACAGACTCGATCGTTGGGTGATTTTCAAACGTCAACAAATCAAAATTTTTGTGTTTTCGATGACTAGCGACTACCAACTCGATAGGTGCTGCTTTTTCTCTTTCTAAAATCAATACTGAACCTTTTTGGTATCTTTCTTCAGGGAAGTCGGTTACGGAAATGACTCGAACTTCACCTTTAATCCCATGCGTATTGACGATTTTTCCAACATTAAACAGTTTTTCCATATCATCCCTCATTTATGCCAAATTATCTTTCCTCAGTCTTATTGTACTAGGAATTATGAATATGTCTACAGCAGACTTTTCTTTCCTAAATAAAAGAAAAAACCATTTCTAAAAAGAAACGGCTTTGTCTTATAAATGGATAATTAATTGTCGACAATGGTTAATCTCACACGCTTGGATCCATCGATCTTTGCGCTGTATACAATCGTACGAATAGCTTTCGCTACGCGTCCTTTTTTACCGATCACGCGTCCAACATCTTCTTCATGAACGCTTAAGTGGTATTCAATAAATTCATCTGACTCGTCAGTTTCCAGTTGAACATCTTCCGGATGGCTGACTAGGGGATGAACGATTGCAAGAATCAATTCACTAATGTCATTCATTTAATCATCCCTTTTATTTACTGTATTTAGAATCGTGGAATTTTTTCATAATACCTTCACGAGAAAGGATATTACGAACAGTATCTGATGGTTGAGCACCATTGCTTAACCATTTTAATACAGATTCCTCATCGATTTTTACTTGAGCTGGTTCAACAACTGGGTTGTAGTGTCCAATTTCTTCGATAAAGCGTCCGTCACGTGGAGAACGTGAATCTGCGACTACGATACGATAAAAAGGATTTCTTTTAGAACCCATGCGTTTTAAACGAATTTTTACTGCCATACTTTAACACCTCCATTAACAATCTCACAAAAGATAGTTTATCAGTTATTTCGAAGCTTGTAAAGTGTTTTTTCTTTACACTTCATTTTTTTTTGCCTTTTTTTGCGATTATTTCTTTTTACGGATGATTTTTTTCTTTTTCTTCTTGTTTTTTCTGGCCATTTGGTTCATAGCCATTTTACCTAGCTTACCTTTAGCACCTTTTCCGAATAGACCATCCATGCCTTCAAAATTGCCTTTGGACATTTTATTCATCATTTTTTTCGACTCGTTGAATTGTTTGATCAACCGATTTACTTCTACTAATGGACGCCCTGAACCTTTAGCGATCCGTTTTCTCCGGCTTTGAGAAATGATATCCGGATTTTCTCTTTCCTTGGTTGTCATCGAAAGGACAATAGCTTTCATCCGAGCCGTATCTTTAGGATCGACCTGCAGTTGATCCAAACCTGGCATGTTGTTCATACCGGGAATCATTTTAATGATGTCTTCTAATGGCCCCATGTTGCTTACTTGATCCATCTGTTCAATGAAGTCATTGAAGTCAAACGTATTTTCACGCAGTTTTTCAGCCATTTCTTCGGCTTTTTTCTCATCAATATCTTGTTGCGCTTTTTCGATCAGGGTCAACATGTCTCCCATGCCCAGGATTCGATTCGCCATACGATCTGGATGGAAGGGGTCTAAGGCATCAAGCTTTTCTCCTTGACCAACAAATTTGATCGGTTTTCCTGTGACAGAACGGATAGATAAAGCCGCCCCACCACGAGTATCCCCATCTAATTTGGTTAACACGACACCTGTGATATCTAGTTGTTCGTTAAATGATTTCGCTACATTGACAGCATCTTGACCGGTCATAGCATCAACGACTAAAAAGATCTCAGAAGGATTTGCTGTTTGTTTGATATCAGCCAGCTCTGTCATTAAATTGTCATCAATGTGCAAGCGTCCAGCCGTATCGATTAAAACAACATCGCGACCTGTTCGTACAGCTTCTTCAATCCCTTTTTGAGCGATCTCTACCGGACTGACTTGATCTCCCATTGAAAATACCGGCATATCTAACTGATCACCGATAGTTTGCAATTGTTGGATAGCAGCCGGACGATAAATATCCGCAGCAACTAATAAAGGTCTTTTGTTTTCCTTTTTGCGTACATAATTCGCTATCTTACCAGCAGTAGTAGTTTTTCCGGCTCCTTGCAACCCGACCATCATGACAACAGTCGGAGGTTTTACAGAAAAATTGATTGTAGCTGTTTCTCCACCCATCAATTCAGTCAATTCATCATTTACGATTTTGATGATTTGTTGTCCTGGAGATAAACTGTCTAATACTTCTGTTCCAACAGCACGTTCACTTACTTTATTGACAAACTCTTTGACAACTTTAAAGTTTACATCGGCTTCCAATAAAGCTAATCGTACTTCACGCATCATTTCTTTAACGTCTGCTTCAGAAACTTTTCCTTTACGACGTAATTTTGTCATTGCATTTTGGAGTCTTTCTGTTAATCCTTCAAATGCCATATTTCTTCACCTTTCCTACTCTTCATCATTTGTTTTTCTAAGTTTTTCGATCTCTGCTCTCAACTCTTCATCTTTTGGATAGTGAGCAGCTGCATATTCTTCGAGCTGATTGATAATGGCAGTAGTTTCACTAAATTTTTTAAATAAGCTGAGTTTGTTTTCGTATTCGATAAGGATTTTCTCTGTACGCCTGATATTGTCGTAAATTGCTTGGCGGCTGACATTAAATTCATCGGCTATTTCACCTAATGAATAATCATCACCATAATACAACTGCATGTATTCTTTTTGTTTTTCAGTCAGTAAAGCACCATAAAAATCAAATAACGCATTCATTTGATTTGTTTTTTCTAATTCCATTATCTGTTCTCTCCTAGCACTCACTGTAAAGTATTTTCCTTTTACACACTACTTAAGAGTACCTATTTTTACTAGTTTAGTCAATAGAAGCTAGGCTTTTTTTGTCATGAAGCTAGGCATTTTTTGTCATGAAAACAGGGAGCAGAACTAAAGTTCCACTCCCTGTTTTGATTAGTTATTTAGTTGGAGCTTGCAAATGTCCTGAAAAAAGCAATTCCATAAGAGTTCTGCTTTCAGAGGCAAGATGATTTTTACATGACTCTATTTATTTAAATATTCATCGATATTTGATTTGATATTCGATACTTTTGGACCATAGATGACTTGAGCATTATTTCCTTTAACGACTACTCCCGCAGCTCCTGTTGACTTCAACAGATTTTGATTGACCAATTCTCCGTCTTTGATCGTTACTCTCAAGCGTGTCGCACAGTTGTCTACATCTACTAAGTTTTCTTTTCCACCTAAACCTTCAATGATATCTTTAGATAATGAATCTTCTGGTTCAGGAGAGGTCCCTTGCTTTTCACCAGCTTTTTTAGCTTGATAATCGGCTTTGGTATACATTTTAGATTCTATTACTTCATCTTCGCGTCCAGGCGTTTTCAAATCGAACTTCAAGATAAAGAAACGGAATACAAAGTAATAAACTAATGCATAAACTATCCCAACAAGCACCACAGGGATCCAGTTCGTCACAGATTGACCTGGTAAAACGCCATACAATACGAAGTCAATTAATCCACCAGAGAAAGTCAACCCTACTCCGACATTTAAAAAGTGCATCAACGCAAATGAAGATGCCGCAAGTACACAGTGTACTCCAAAGTACAAGAATGGAGAAGCAAACAAGAATGAAAATTCTAGCGGCTCAGTAATTCCTGTAAAAACAGAGGTTAAAGAAGATGACGTCATCAATCCTTTGACATCTTTTTTACGTTCTGGCTTAGCAGTGTGATACATCGCTAAAGCTGCAGCCGGGAATCCGAAAATCATGAAAGGGAACATACCTGAGAAGAATTTCCCAGCTTCTGCACCTACAGGAAGTCCATTTGCTAATTGAGCGAATAAGATATTTTGCGCCCCCTCAACAGTTTGTCCTGCAATTACGGCAGTTCCACCCAATGCTGTTTGCCAGAAAGGTAAGTAAAATACATGATGTAAACCAAGCGGAATCAATGCACGATAAATGAATCCATATAAGAAAGTTCCGACATATCCCAAGTCAGCAACCAATGATCCTAACCAAGCAATAAATTGCGCCGCAAACGGCCATAAGAAGGCCAACAAAACACCGGTAACAATTCCGCCTAAAGCTGAAACAATTGGGACAAAACGAGTACCCGCGAAGAATGATAACGCATCTGGCAGTTCGATTTTATAATAGCGGTTGTGTAGAAAGGCTACTACCGAACCAATAATGATCCCACCAAACACTCCTGTATTCATAGTGTTTTCAAACCCTAGGAAACTACTCATCAGTCCAGGAATGGATGATAATGCATCCATATCTCTAAAATTCTCTACTGTACTGGTTAATGCAGCATACATCATAAAATACGCTACAACTCCTGAAATAGCAGCAACTTCTTTCGCCGCTTTAGCGAATCCTAAAGCAACTGCGACTGCAAACAATAAGGGCAGATTATCAAAAATAATTTGTCCACAGTCGTTTAGAATGGTCAAAATTTTGTTAAGGACTGTACCTTCCCCTAATAACCAATCTAATTTGTATAAATTAATAAATGCGTCCCCGGTAAATGATGCTCCGATACCAAGAAGTAACCCAGCAATAGGTAATAATGCAATTGGAAGCATAAATGTCTTACCCATTTTTTGCAGAGTTTCAAAAACCTTGTCTTTCACAAAAAATTCCTCCTTAAATCTAAACTCCTTTGGTTATAAGGAGCTTTGTTCCATCATTCGATGGAACAGTCCTTGTAACCAAAGTAGATGATAACACATTAAAAATACCCAATCAATATTCATTAAGGATGAATAAAAATAAAAAAAACTAAAAAAAGCAGACGTTTCAACATTGGAAACGTCTGCATCTTCTAGGTAATTTTCTTCTTAAAGACTGTCTTTGATCATTTCACTAAATAAACCATAGACGAAATCATTCGGTTCGAATTCTTGTAAATCGTTCATACTTTCTCCAAGACCTACATATTTAACCGGAATACCTAGTTCCTTACGAATAGCCAATACGATACCACCTTTGGCTGTTCCATCCAACTTAGTCAGCACCAATCCTGTAACGTCGGTTGTTTCTTTAAATTGACGCGCTTGGATCAAGGCATTTTGCCCAGTTGTAGCGTCTAAGACCAACAAAACTTCGTGAGGACCGTCTGGAATTTCTTTAGAGATCACTCGTTTCATTTTTTCTAATTCTTTCATCAAGTTAACTTTATTCTGTAAACGTCCCGCTGTATCCACAAAAAGAATATCTGCATTTTCTGCTTTAGCACGTTTGACAGCATCGAAGACAACAGAAGCTGGATCTCCACCCGCTTTACCGGAAACTACAGGCGCTCCAACTCTTTCTCCCCATACTTCCAACTGTTCGATTGCTCCTGCTCTAAACGTATCACCAGCAGCAAGGATCACTTTTTTACCTTCAGTAATGTACTGATGAGCCATTTTAGCGATAGTTGTTGTCTTTCCTACGCCATTTACTCCGACAAATAATACCACAGTAAGCCCATCCTCGTTCAATGCAATAGAACGGTCTCCTGTTTCGCTTTCTTCGTAAATATCTACCATTTTTTCAATAATCACTTGTTGGACTTCTTTTTTTCCTTTAGGATTTCTCAATTTCACTTCTTGTCTCAATGCTTCTGTGATTTCCATCGTTACTTCAAACCCAACATCCGATTCGATTAAGACTTCTTCCAATTCTTCGAAAAAATCCTCATCAACAGTGCGGAAATTCGCAAATAACTCGTTCATTCGACTGGAAAAAGATTTCCTTGTTTTTTCTAATCCTTTTTCGTATTTTTCCGTGGTTTCATTTTGTTCAACTGGTGCTTGGTCCTGTTTTTCTTCTGGTTTTTCACCAGTAAACGCTTGTTTAATACGATCAAATAATCCCATATCTTCATCCCCTTTTCTTCATGTCCTCACTTGTTCAGTTAAGCATGATCTGTATTCGTCAAAATAAATTTCTTAATAGCTTGGGCGATCCCATGGTTATCATTTGTATCTGTAATGTAATCGGCAACCTCTTTTAAAGCTGTAGTAGCGTTGCCCATCGCAACACCCATCCCAGCAAACTCAATCATAGCATGATCGTTAGCTTCATCTCCAAAGGCCATTACTTCATTTGCTTGGAACCCTAGTAAATGACATAAAATTTCGATTCCTTTTCCTTTATCGACTTCATTATTCATCATTTCAATCAAAATAGGACGAGATTTCATGATCGTGAATTTTTCATAGAATTCGGGTGGGATACCTTTGATTTCTTCGTTCAATACCTTTTCTTCGTAACAGAAAATAATTTTATTGAATCGACTGTCATCTGGAAGTTCTTCCAAAGTAGTCGTCACAAACGGCAACGCTGGTTTAGTGCTGCTGTACCATGACTCTCTGTCTTTCGGATAGGGAAGCTCATAAATATTGTCCAAATCTAACAGATTACACGGCAAATTAAGCGACTTGCTCAAGTTGTATAATTCTACAGCGTCTGCCTTGGTCAGTGACTTCTCAGATAAAATTTCCCCTGTGTCTGCCTTTTGGACTAAACCGCCATTATAAGTAATCACATAATCTCCAGGCTCTCTTAAATTCATTTCATCCAGGATGGTCGCTACACTCAGTAACGGACGTCCTGTACAAATCACGACTTTAATGCCTAGATCTTTTGCACGATTTAAAGCTTCTTTATTTTCTAACGATATACTTCCATCACTCTTTAAAAGTGTCCCGTCTAAATCAACGGCGATTAATTTCATCATGTTAGGATACGCTCCTCTATTTTCCAATATTACTTACCTGAAGGCATAGTTCCGATTTCTTCCAAACGGACAGAAACAATTTTTGAAACTCCTGATTCTTGCATCGTAACTCCGTAAAGGCCGTTTGCTTCTTGCATCGTACCCTTTCGATGAGTGATCACAATAAACTGCGTGTCCTTTTCAAATTTACGCAAATAACGTCCGAAACGAACCACATTTGCTTCATCTAAAGCCGCTTCTACTTCATCTAAAATACAAAATGGAACAGGACGAACAAGTAAGATAGAAAAAAGAAGGGCAATAGCTGTCAATGAACGTTCTCCACCCGAAAGCAAACTCAATTGCTGCAGCTTTTTACCAGGAGGCTGAGCGATAATCTCGATTCCAGTAGTCAATAAGTTAGATGGATCCGTCAATTTTAATTCAGCTGTACCACCACCAAACAATTGTTGGAAAACAGCGGAGAATTGACCGCGTATCGCTTCAAACATTTCTGAGAAACGTTTAGTCACTTCCGCATCCATCTCATCCATCGTCTCAAACAAACTGTTTTTGGCATCCTCCAAGTCGGCTTTTTGCTCTGATAAGAAGGTATACCGTTCATTAACACGTTCATACTCATCTACAGCTGCTAGATTCACTGTACCCAATTCTTCGATACCTTGCTTCAACAGTTTGACTGTCCGTTTGGCATCTTCCAAAGATACGGTGATTGTAAAGTCTTTAGCAGCTTCAAACGTTAATCCATATCCTTCACTCAAAAGAGTCAGTCGGCTCTCAATAGCTACATCTAAGCGGTTCATTGCGATTTCGATAGTCGCTCTTTTTTCTAACACAGATTGACGTTGATTGTGTTTAATGGACATTTGCTGATCCAATGCCTCCATTTTTTCTTCCACTAGTTGTTTCTCTTGTTTGTGCTGTTTCAACAGCTCTTCGACCTCTAATTTATCAGTTTTCAGCTGTTTCAACGTTTCTTCGATCTCTTGTTTGGTCAGTTGATGATTGCCGTCAAATTGATTCGTTTCTTTCAGCTGATTTTCCAAGATAGTCAGTTGTTGTTCAAGTTGACTGGTATATTGACTTAAACGCTCTTGCTCTTTCGCCAACCCGTTTAAATGCTCCTGAAGAGTAGCTGATCGAGCGATCAATTGCTGATAATTTTCAGTTAATTGTGTTTTTTTCACTTCTTTTTCTTCGTTTTGAGAAGAGACCATATCCATTTGCTTCGTTAAAACGGTCATTTTTTCTTGCACAGCTGTCAATTCTGTTTGGATAGCGTTCAATCGTTCAGCTGTTTCGTCGGCTTCTTGTTTAGCAGCCGATGCTTCATATTCTTGAGCTTTCAATTCTCTCGTTAATCGGTGAATTTCCTCTTCTAGGTGATTGGACTTGCTCTTCAATTCTTGTTCTTCCAATCTTTTTTGCTCACCGATTTCACGGTATTCGTTTAATAACTGCTCTTCTTTTCTTTCAGATTGTTTAATACCGCGTATATCGATTTCTTTTTGCTGCATCAATTCATCCATCTGTTGGATTTGTCCTTTTAAAGACTGCAAATCATTTTTTCTAGATAGTAAACTGCCTTTATTGCCTTTTTTGTTCGAACCACCCGTCATTGAACCTCCAGCATTCATCACATCTCCTTCCAGAGAAACGACTCGATACTTGTAATGGAAATGTTTAGCTAATTGATTAGCAGCTTCTAAATTTTCAGCTATCAATGTCGTTCCCAGTAAGTTTTGCAAAATCGTTTTCACTTGTTCTGGGTATTGGATGATCTCGCTTCCGATGCCAATGTATCCTGCAATAGATTTAGCTTGTGTTTGAATGGATTCGGGTAAAAATCTTGGTTTGATCGATGTCAAAGGTAAGAAAGTAGCTCTTCCTGAATGTTTTTGTTTTAAAAATTGGATAGCGCGTCTCCCGCTTGTCTCGTCTTGGACTACGATATGTTGTCCAGCGGCTCCTAGAGCTATATCAATAGCTAATTCCAGTTGTTTAGGTACTTCAATCAATTCTGTAACCGCTCCAACTATTCCGCCTATCCGATCTTTTTGCTTCAACACTTCCCTAACCCCTTGATAGAAGCCAGTATAGTCATCGCTTAATTCTTTTAAACTGTCTCGTTTTGCTTTAGCTTGCTGCAACACACGCATAGCATCGTATAACTGATTTTCTTTAACTTCTCGATCTTTTTTTAAGGCTTGCAGCTGAGCTTGTTTTTCTTGGAATTGCAGTAGTTTCTCTGCAATCTCTTGTTGCACAAGTGTTAACTGTTCTTTTTTAATACGCGATTGCTCTGTCAATTGTTGAACGTCATTTTGCAGATGATGCTTAGACGACTGAGACCTCACATTCCGCAGTTCGTACTGAGAAGAATTTTTCAACAAATACGTTTGTTCATTTTTTAAAGATGTCTCTTGTTGCATCATATCAATGTACTCATCACGCAAATTATCTTCCATTTGCTTTTGATTACCAGATAATAATTCGCGTTCTTTTTTAACTTCTTTCAACTCTTTTAACAACTGCTTCTGTTCGTTTTCTTTCAACTTGATACTGGCTGTAACTCCATCTAATTGACCTAATGTTTCTTGCAATTGAAGAGCCAATTGTTCTTTGGATTGAAGGGCTTTTTCTTTGTTTTCTTGCGTGTGTTTCGTACGTTCACTTAAAACATTTTTCTTTCCTTCCAACTGCTCAATAGACTGAATAGAATGAACTAATTTTTCCTGATACAAGTCTACTTGTTGAGACAGTTGCTGCTTCTGTTCACGAAAAACGGTTAAATCAGTTTCCATTCCTTGAGTATTTTTTTTCATCTCCACTAATTGGCTGTCGAGCTGTTCCATTTTTTGCTGTTGTTCTTGCCATTCTAATTTGAACTGATTGATCTCAACCGCTGCAAGCCCAATTTCTACATCTCTTAGTTGTTCTTTTTGTTGAAGATAATCTTTTGCAATGGTACTTTGAATTTTCAACGGCTCAATTTGCGTTTCCAATTCATAGACAATATCTTGCACACGATTTAAATTATCTTTTGTTTCGATCAATTTCTGTTCCGCTTTTTTCTTTTTCGTTTTGTATTTCAACACGCCAGCTGCTTCTTCAAAGATTGCGCGTCGATCTTCTGGCTTGCTATTAAAAATGGATTCGACTTTCCCTTGAGAAATAATAGAGAATGATTCTCTTCCTAACCCCGAATCCATAAATAAATCGACGATATCTTTTAAGCGGCAGGCTTGTTTATTAATATAAAATTCACTATCTCCTGATCGATTCAAGCATCTGGTAATACTGACTTCCGAAAAATCAAGCGGCAAAAATTGATCTTGATTATCCAATACCAGTGTTACTTCTGCTCTATTAACTGGTTTACGTGAATCTGACCCGGCGAAAATGATGTCATTCATTTTCCCACCACGTAAACTTTTTGCGGACTGTTCTCCCATAACCCAACGAATGGCTTCAATAATATTGCTCTTTCCACTTCCGTTTGGTCCAACAACAGCCGTTACGCCTTCGTTAAATTCGATAGTCGTTTTAGCAGCAAAAGACTTAAAACCACTAATATCTATTTTCTTCAATTGCACGAAGACTGGCTCCTTCCTATATCCTCACACTGGATAAAATACAGTTTTTATCCATATACATATGTTTATTTTTATCATACACTTAAAAATTTGATGTCCTTCTATCATTACACAAACAACGAACGTTAGCAAAAACACCTAACTTTCGTTGTTTGTGTAATGTATAGAAAGATCCCCATTTTATTCTACGCTCTTTAAATTCTCTAAGGCGTTAGCAGCAGCTACTTGCTCTGCAGCTTTCTTGGATTTTCCTTTTCCTTGCCCAAGAATATTGCCTTCTGCATGGACTTCCACCAAAAATTCTTTTTCGTGTGCAGGTCCGACTTCTTCTACCAATAAATAGTCTATGGCAACTTCTCCATTGCGTTGTAAAAACTCTTGCAAATTGGTTTTATGATCCATCACATGTGAAAAAGCACCGGACTTGATCCGCGGAAAGATTGTTTTATCTAAGAAACTTATCACGCCTACTAGATCTTGGTCTAGATACAAAGCTCCTATAAATGACTCGAACAAATCACATAATAAAGAAGGTCTTTTTCTTCCATTCATGCGCTCTTCGCCTTTACCTAAAAGAATGTATTGGTCGAATCCACATTCTTTAGCAAACTGGCTAAGGCTGGCTTCACAAACGATAGCAGCTCTCAAACGAGTCAATTTGCCTTCTGGAAGATTTGGGTATTCTCTAAACAAGTACTTCGTTACGGTTAACTCTAGTACTGCGTCTCCCAAAAATTCAATACGTTCATTGTCCTTCAAATCCAATTCCCGGTGCTCATTCACATATGATGAATGGGTAAATGCTTCACTTAAAAAGTCAGTGTTGTTAAATTCTATTTGAAACGTTGACTTCAATTTTGCTAAGAACTCTTTATTCATTTGTGATTCCCCTTTTTCCATCATAATACTCTTACTGCCTTATTATACTGGTTTTTGCAACAAAAATAAACGTTTATTCATGAAATCCCACGTCATACGCATGAAAAGTAATTTTCTCCTAAAAATTAAGGTCTTCTTTTTAAAACGCGCTCTTAATAAGTAGGGGCGGCTCTATGAGGTGAAATTTCCTCCAGAAATATCACTGGTCTCAAATGAGTCACAGCTTAAAAAGCGTGTCTCAGTATTTTGAGAAATTCAAAAAAGCAAGTCTTCCTCTTCACTCAACAGATGAAAAATCTCGTTCATGTCGCCCACCTCCGCATTTTTCTTTTAGCAGACTAGAGATGTGAGGATTCGTAATCTTATTTTCTATTTCATTTTTTTCATGCGTATGACGTGATGAAATTCGATTTTAGCCTATACAAAAAAGAAGCAAGAGCATGACACTCTTACTTCTTTTTAGAAAAACTGGAATTATTCAGTTACTGCTTCTTCTTGAGTAACTCCAACTGCATGCCATCCAAATTCTGGATCTGCATCATAACCCCAGTCGTAGTTAGCTACGCGGTTGTTTACTGGTAAGATTTCATTACGGAACAATGTCGGGATGATTGGTGCTTCTTCAGAGAAGTACTCTTGCCAATCGTGGTATTGAGTCGTGATCCATTCGCTATCCCAAGCATTACCGTCTGCATCATCCGCTCTTCCAGAAATTTTGTCAAGAAGGGCATCATTTTCATCACTACTCCAACGAGTGTAGTTGAATGCTGAATTTCTTCCATACAAGCCTTCTGGGTTAGGATCAGTACCTGTTCCCCAAGTTCCTTGATAGATATCGATTCCTTCATCATCTGCTTCAAGACGGTCATAGAAACTGTTGAACTCAAGCAAACGCCCATCTGTTAATTGTACGTTCAAGCCAATTTGTGCCCATGATTGCATGTAATATTCAGCAATTGGTTCTGCTGTATCTCCACCAGCCATAGAAGCAAAGTTGATGACCAATTGTTCACCATTTTGATCCTCACGGAAGTTATCTCCATCTGTATCTTCAAATCCAGCATCATCTAACAATTTATTTGCCATATCTGGATCATATGTGTAACCTTCAACGTCCGCATTATGGAAATCTCCAAATGCAGGGATGATAGCCGTATTCGCATTTGAACGCAATCCGTTATAGAATTGAGTCGCTACAGCATTGTTATCGATAGCGTATCCCATAGCTTGGCGCAATTCTTTACTTGCCATTTTAGCATCAGGATTTGGCACAACTTCGCTGGCTTCAGAATCCCAAGTTCCTAATTTGAACCCAATGTAAGTGTATGCTAATTCTTCTCTACCTAATAACGTGTATCCAGGAAGATCTGCATATGTTGGGTATTCATCAGTCGGCATAGATAAAGCTAGATCGTATTCGCCATTTTCAAGAGCAGCAACGATACTTTCTGGAGGAACAACTTCAACAATAACGTTGTCTAAAATAGGTGCGCCTTTGTAGTAATGTTCGTTAGCTACAAATTCAACTGACTCTCCCGGAACGATGTTCGAAACAGCAAATGGTCCAAAGCCAATTGGATTGTTGCGGATTTCTTCTGAACCTTCCAGATCAGCAATAGCAATATTTTCTAATTGGTGCTTAGGCATTGCGCCAGCCCAAATTCCACCACCAGATTGAAGCATTCCTGGGTGAACTTCTAGGTATTCAATTGTAATACTTTTATCATCATTTACAGTAATTCCAGAGATGGTATCTGCAGCACCACTATTGTATTCTTCCATCCCTACAATATTTGTAAAAGAAGAGTCGTAACGAATTCCTGTATAATCAGGACTTCCGATTACTTCATATGAATACAGTAAGTCTTCAGCAGTAACAGGTTCCCCATCTGACCATGTTACACCTTCATTAACTGTTAGTGTCGCTGTTTTTGCTTCTTGATTAAAATCTAAACTAACAGCTCCATCATTTGTAATTTGGAAATTTTCATCTGTAGAAAAAATTTCTTCCACAGCGAATTGCATTAAATCAGCATCGTATGCATCTTCGTAAAGTTCCAAACTGAAGAGTCCTTGGAAAGGAGAACTAGTAACTAAAGCTACGTTTAAAGTTCCGCCGTCCATAACTTCGCCTTCGTTTGTTACAGCAGATTCAAACTCAACAACTCCTGCTTCTTCAGTGCCTTCAGAAGCGTCCCCGCCATCTGCGGATGATTCTGTCGTGTCATCCGTTCCACCACCACATGCAGCTAAAATTAACGCAAGTGCAGCCGAACCTGTTAATAAACCTAATTTTCTTTTGCTCATGTAACTCTCCCCTTTTCTTATCCTAATCGTTGTTTAGAGTCTGCCGCACGTTTCAATGCTTGGCCGACATAGTTTATACACAACATCAATACTAAAATCAATAACGATGCTGGCAACCAAACCCATGTTTTATTCTCCAAAATATCTGGAGAAGTAGCGTAACTGACCAAAGTTCCTAAACTTGGTGTACTGGACGGTAGCCCGAAACCAAGATAAGAAAGGCCAGTTTCAATTCCGATGTTTGCCGCAAAATTCAAGGTCAAATCAACAATAATGATTGAACTTAAGTTAGGCATAATTTCTCGGAACATAATTTTTAAAGAACTGGTCCCCATTGTTTTAGAGGCACTAACATAATCACGTCTGCCTTCAGATAAAGCTTTACTCCGAACGAGTCGTGCTTGTCCAGTCCAGTAGAACGCACTCATAATAAAAATAAATGTCCAAACATTATAGTTTGGTATGATGGTAATAAATACAATGATCAACATTGTTGTAGGCAATACCATAATAAAGTCAATGATACGCATTAAAATATTGTCTACTAATCCTCCGTAATAACCAGCGATTAAACCAACTGTAATCCCAATCACTGTTGTGATAAAAGTAACCGCGATCCCTATTAAAATAGAGTTTCTACCACCAATTAATAATTGACCGAATATATCCCGTCCACCGGAATCTGCTCCAAGCAGAAACTTATCTCCTGGTGGAGCATACTGGTCTAATAAACTGACCCACATGATCTTATCTTGATCAATAACATAAGATCCTATCATAACGCCGACAATCAAAAGTACCAAAAGAACTAAAGCAATCAAAGCACCTTTGTCTTTAGCAAATTCTCTAACAATAACTTTAACTCCCATAGGCGGGACACTGGTTTTCATATCTTGAGTTTGTGCTTCTGTATTTGTATTAGCAGCCATTTATTTCATTCCTTTCATCTGATTTCCCGCTGTTAGTCAATGCGAATACGAGGATCTACAATTGTCATGATAATGTCCGACAAGAGCGTACCTACTAAAGTAGCTACCCCAAACAGCAGAGTCAACGCCACAATGACACTGTAATCACGAGAAGTTAAGGAACTAATAAACAATTGCCCCATTCCTGGAAAAGCAAAGATTTTTTCAATAAATATTGATCCGCCGATTAAACCGGTGATTTGATACCCCATTGTCGATGCAATCGGCAATGCAGAGTTTCTAAAGATGTGACGACTATAAACCACTTTTTCAGGAACCCCTTTTGAGCGGGCAGTTTTAACGTAGTCTTGTGTTTTAGCATCTACTACTTCACTTCTTAAGTATTGAATGATCGTTGTTGTCCCAAGTAAAGCATAGGTGATAGCTGGCAATATCAAGTGGAAGCCTTTATTTAAATAATAGTCCATTGAACCAGCAGCTAGAGTAACATCAACCGATCCACTAGTTGGGAACCAATTCAGCGTATAGCCAAACAGCCACAACATTAGCAATGCCAGAACAAAAGTTGGAATAGCGTAACTCACATAATTATAGACTACCACTATCTTATCCAACCAAGAGTTGTTGTACCGACCAGCCAGCATTCCTAGTGGAATAGCGATCAAGTACGTCAAAATAAAGGATAATAAAGATAACAGAACGGTATTCCCTGCACGCTGTCCTATGATAGAGGAAACAGGAATCTTATACGTATAGCTTTGTCCAAAGTCCCCTTGAACAGCATTTCCCAACCAACGAACATATTGAACTGGAATAGGATCATTCAATCCAGCTTGTTCACGTAAGTTTTCAATAACAGCAGGATCTGTTTGCGGAGTAATTAATCCAGTAAATGGGTCCCCCGGCATCGCTTGAGCTAAAGCAAAAACTATAATGCTCAGAACAAAAACTTGAGGAATCATGACGAGAACACGTCTTAATATTGTTTTCCACATTAGAAATCTCCTCCTTTATCGTCTGGTTTCAACGCGACAAGATGAGTGTCTGTCAGAGATTTCAAATCATATACACGATTGTTTTCGTCATAATAGTGACTTTCAGATTCAGTGTATTCTTTCTCCACTGCTTTTCGAATGGCTTTATGCTCTTCACGACCTCTGGGATTGATATCCGGAATCGCAGATAGTAAACGTTTCGTGTAAATGTGTTGAGGATTGTTGAAGATTTCATTTTTACTTCCTACTTCAACAAATCTTCCTCTGTGCATAATAGCAATGTCATCAGACATGTGTTTTACAACACCCAAGTCATGTGAAATAAATAAGTAACTTAATTGATATTGATCTTGGATGTTGCGCATAAAGTTCAATACTTGAGCTTGAACAGACAAGTCCAACGCTGACGTAGGTTCATCTGCAATGATCAATTTAGGCTGACAAGCAACTGCTCGCGCAACACCGATACGTTGGCGTTGACCACCTGAAAATTCATGCGGGTATTTATACAGCGCATCTTCCGGCATACCGACAATATCTAACAACTCAAGGATTCGTTTTTTCTCTTCTCCTGGAGTCAATTTAGTAAAGTTGCGGATAGGTTCTGCAATCACATCAATAATACGTTTCTTTGGATTAGAAGAAGAAGCAGAATCTTGGAAGATCATTTGAACTTCACGGTTGTATTCTTCATACTTTCCAGATCGCTTTCTAGCTTTATTGGTGACATCTTCTCCATCATAAAATACTTGACCAGAAGTAATCTTTTCTAATCCAATAATGGATTTTCCAATAGTCGTTTTTCCAGAACCGGATTCTCCGACAAGGCCATATGTTTTCCCAGTTTCTATTTCAAAAGAAACACCGTCCACTGCACGTACGTGATCTTGGATCGTATTAAAAAAACCGCCGCGTATTGGATAATGTACTTTTAAATCTTTAATTTCAATAAACCCCATGCTACTCATCCTCCCCTTCAAAATGGAAATGTTTGTAGCAAGTACATCTGACAAAATGATTTGGTGCTACTTCATGCAAGGTAGGATTTTCTTCATGTTCTTCATCTGCGATCCACGGAATACGCGGAGCAAATCGACATCCTGTACGTTTCATTTTAGAAAGTGAAGGTACCGTTCCTTGAATTACATGCAATTCTTTGTTCTCATCTTCTAATTCATCGCTGTTTTGCGGCATTGAATTTAGTAAAGAACGCGTATAAGGATGCATTGGATTTTCAAACAGTTCCAGTGCAGTAGCTTCTTCAACGATTTCCCCTGCATACATTACAGCCACACGGTCAGCCATTTCAGCCACAACACCTAAGTCATGAGTGATCAGGATGATTCCAGTTCCGGTTTCTTCTTGCAAGTCTTTTAATAAATCTAAGATTTGTGCTTGGATGGTCACATCCAAAGCTGTAGTTGGCTCATCAGCGATAATGATCGGCGGTTTACATGATAACGCAATCGCGATCACTACCCGTTGTCTCATTCCACCCGATAATTCGTGAGGGTATTGTTTCATCACGCGTGGCGGATTTGGGATACCAACTTGATTCAGCAATTCTAAAACACGATTTGTTCGGGCTTCACTATCTAATTTAGTATGATAGATCAACGCCTCAGCAATTTGATCATGGATGGTCATCAAAGGATTTAGTGACCCCAGGGGATCTTGGAAAATCATCCCGATATCATTTCCGCGGATGCGATTATACAATTGTTCATTTAAATTTAATAAATTCAAATCTTTGTATAGCGCTTCCCCTTTGATCTGAGTATTTAGTGGATCGTGAAGTCCAACAATGGAGGTAGCTAACGTACTTTTCCCACTACCCGATTCTCCAACGATCGCTAAGATCTCATTATTTTCTAATGTTAATGAAACATCATCAACGGCATTGTAATATTGATCATTAATTCTAAACGCGGTTTCTAAATGATTGATTTCTAATAAAGAACGTTCTACGGCCAAAATTATACCTCCTAAAAACATTACATCCCATCAAATATGAGAAAAGTATTAAACTTGCATAATAACTAATTTAATAACATAATTGAATTATACACAGCGAAAACTTACATTGCAATAGTTTTTTAATCATTTTATCATAAAAATGTCTTTAAAATATAAAATATGAGCATTTCATTTGCAAATTCAAGCTTCTTATAATTCAAGCTTCCTATAATTCAAGCTTCTAATTTACCAAAAGCTGATATTATACAAAATGAACCAGAAATTTTTTTCTGGTTCATCGTCTGTTCATTTATAATTATTTACGGTTATTTGCGATATAAGTAACAGCATTTCCAACTGTGGTTATTTGTTCAGCATCTTCATCTGATATTTCAGTTCCGAAAACATCTTCCATCTCCATCACTAATTCCACAATATCCAATGAATCAGCTCCCAAATCATCTTTGAACGTCATTTCTGCCGTTACGCGGTCTTCATCAATACCAAATCGTTCTACAATAATTTTCTTTACCATTTCAAAGGTTTCTTCGTTAGACAATCAATACACCTCCAACCCTCATTTACAGTCTATGACTATAGTATTCTAACTTTATCCTTTACTATTTTAACTTTATTCCTAAAACATGTCTATCTTTTTTTAGAAAACGTTCTTTTTGTCTTTAGGGATTTTATTCCTCTATGCTTTTTTCAGCTTCATTTTTTGCTTCAAAAGTAGTCACTAAATCTTCCATAACGTTTGAAGACAACATTTCACGAATCTGCTTGATGGTATAATATACAGCTTCCTTTTCTGTAGAGCCATGTGTTTTTACAACGGGAGCTTTCAATCCAAACAGAACTCCACCCCCATGTTTGGAATAATCCAAGACATCTTTCAGATTGGCTAAGCTATCTTTTAACAGCATTCCGCCTAATTTAGCTTTGGTTCCATTTTCCATGATGGATTTTTTAATTAATTTCATCATGCTCAGTGCTGTTCCTTCCACAGTTTTCAACACAGCATTCCCCGTAAAGCCGTCTACCACCACTACATCAGCTACACCGTTCAACAAATCGCGTGCTTCAACATTTCCAATAAAGTGAATGTCTTTGTTTTCTTTTAATAATGCATAGGCCTGTTTACTCAGTTCATTCCCTTTATTTTCTTCTGTCCCATTGTTTAACAAACCGACTCTTGGTTTGTCGATTCCACGTACAAAATGAGCATAATAGCTTCCAAGTGTTGCAAACTGATTCAAATTTTCCGGCTTGCTGTCCGCATTTGCTCCAACATCCATCATATTGAACGCATCAATCCCGCCGCCAAGAGCAGGCAATGTAACCATCAATCCTGGACGATCGATCCCTTTTATTCTCCCTACTACTAATAAACCCGAAGCTAGTAGAGCTCCGGTATTACCAGCTGAGAATAAAGCATCTGCCCGGCCTTCTTTAACAGCTTTGGCAGCCAATACCATCGAAGCCTCTTTTTTTCTACGTACTGAACGTACGGGGTCATCTTCACTATTGATTTTTTCATCCGTGTGAATAATAGTAATGTTTGTTTCATTAATCAGATATTCACGTATCGCACTTTCTTTTCCATACAACTGAAACTCGATATCCTTAAATTCTTGAGCAGCCAGCACTACCCCTTCCACGATTGCTCTTGGCGCATTATCGCCGCCCATTGCATCTACTGCAATTCTCATGTTACTTTTCCTCCTCTTAGGCTGATTCCACTTCATCAGCTTCTATTTAACATTCTTAGTTAATAAAAAGTGTCAGAATCCACCGATTCCATCTCTATTGCTTTTCTTAATGCTGCAAAATCCGGATGAGTATAAAAATCAGAGCGTTGGACCAACTCTGCTGCATCTAAACGTGCCGTTTCCAAGGCTGCAAAATCGTTCACAATATCTCCTATTTTAAAGTCTGGTATTCCTGATTGTTTATTTCCAAACACATCACCTGGACCTCTTAATTCTAAATCTTTTTCACTCAAGATAAAACCATTATTTGTTTCGGTCATTATTTTCATGCGTTCTATTCCAGCATCACCTTTAGGGTCAGAAACAAGAATACAATAAGATGCTTTGTCTCCTCTTCCTACTCGACCTCTAAGCTGGTGCAGTTGAGCCAAACCAAAACGGTCAGCATCATAAATCACCATAGTAGTAGCATTAGGTACATCTACTCCTACCTCAATAACCGTTGTAGAAACTAAGACTTGCACTTCATTTTGTTGAAACAAATGCATGACAGCTTCTTTTTCAGCCGGCTTCATTTGACCATGCAATAATCCCACTTTGTATTTACCCTCGTAAAACTGTGACAGTTTGCGGTAAACTTCTGTAGCATTTTTCACGTCTAAACTTTCAGATTCTTCAATTAACGGACAAATCACATAAGCTTGCGAACCAATATTCAATTGTCTTTCAATGAACTCCAATGTATGTTCAAATTGTTTTGGTTTTACCCAAGTAGTCTGAATCGGCTTTCGTCCAGCGGGCATTTCGTCAATGATAGAAACATCCATTTCTCCAAAGGCCGTGATGGCTAGTGTTCTTGGAATAGGGGTTGCCGTCATAAACAGCACATCTGGTTCGATTCCTTTACTACGCAATTTTTTTCTTTGATTGACTCCAAAGCGGTGTTGTTCATCGGTAATCACTATTCCCAGACGGGCGAATTCAACATTATCTTGAATCAGCGCGTGCGTACCAACAATCACATCTATTTCACCCGTACGCAATTGCTCTTCAATAATCCGTTTTTCTTTTGCTGTTGTCGAACCCGTCAAAAGCGCTGTTTTGATTTCCAATGGATCAAATAAGCTGTTCAAGCTTTTCATATGTTGTTCAGCCAGAATCGTCGTCGGTACCATTAAAGCCGATTGAAATCCGGCAGTAGCAGCCGCATAGATAGCAATGACCGCTACTAAAGTCTTTCCGCTTCCTACATCTCCTTGTAATAAACGATGCATATGAACGGGCTGTTTTAAGTCTTTACAGATTTCATTAACGACTCTTTTTTGAGCATTGGTCAATTCAAACGGAAGGGTAGCAATAAACTGTTTCAACCGATGGATATCGTAATCGATCGCTGTACCATAACCCGTTTTTTTCTGTTTTTTTCTTAGGAGCTGCATTTTTGTTTGGTAAACCAAAAATTCGTCAAAGACCACTTCTCGACGTGCTTGCTTTGTTTGTTCGGGCGAAACAGGAAAATGCATCGCATAAATGGCTTCTTTATGTGAGATCAACCGATATTTTTGCCGCAATTCTTGAGGAATATTTTCAGGGATCACATCTTTATATTCTTCGTAGGCTTGCTTTACTAGATTCATAAGGGTTTTCTGCCGGATCTTTTTATTGACATGATAAACGGATTCGAAATCCGAATCTTCTTGAGCAGAGGACTGTCCGACTATTTTGATTCCAGATAAACTTTTTCGTTTGTCATCCCATTTCCCATAAACGGTTATTTCGTTTCCAGCGACTATTTGATTTGCCAAATAGGGCTGATTAAAAAAAGTCACTACAACAACTGCATGGTCGATTTTCATGCGAAAAGACAACCGACTTTTTTTGTAACCAAAGCGAGAAACAACTGCATCCGCAAGAACTTCTCCTCTTAGACTTGTCTTTTCTTGATCGACCAGCTCAAAGAGATCCTTTACTTGAATATCTTCATATCGAAACGGAAAATGATTGAGCAAATCAGCAATAGTATGGATTCCTAAATCTTGTAAGGCTTCTACTCTTTTCTCCCCCACATGTTGAAGTACCGAGACAGAGTCATAGATTGTTTTTTCCATCATATCTGACAATCTAAGGATGAAAAAATCACTTTTCTTCAGATTGTCTCAAGCCTCCTTTCATTAGGTAATATCTATAAAAGGAGCCGGGATAGAATCCAAGCTCCTTTTATACTACACATCATACTGTTTAGTTGAGTTGAGTTTTAAAAACCAACAGTAGCAATCAGAGGATGAATAATACTTGTGTAGTTTTAGGTGTTTTTCATCCTCTTTCTCTATGTAGTGCTTTATCATGCTTCCTGACTGAATTAAATCAATCAAAAGTAGACAGAAATAAAATAGAAAATCGATTTATTTTTGTCTACTCTTGATTTTATTCTACAGAAAGAAGGTAAGGATAAACAGGCTGTTTACCTTCATGAATTTCAACTTCTATATCTGAGAATTGAGCTTCAATTTCTGACGCAATTTCTTCAGCTTCTTTTTGCGGCACACCTTCACCTAAAAGAATCGTTACAATTTCGCTATCTTCGGTAAGCATTTGTTGTAACGTTTCAATAGCAGCCTCTTTACGCTTTTCTTTAGACAAAACAATATCTCCGTCTACAAGTCCCATAAAGTCATCTTTTTTGATCTTAACACCGTTGATTTCAGTGTCACGTACAGCGTTAGTAACTTGTCCACTGATGACATTTTCCAACTCACTGCTCATTTCTGCTTTGTTAGTCTCTAAATCATTTTGCTCATTAAAGGCCAACATAGAAGTCATTCCTTGAGAAATCGTACGACTTGGAATCACAGCTACAGGAATCTCACTCTCTTGAGCAGCTTGTTCTGCAGCCATAAAGATATTTTTATTGTTTGGCAACACCAAAACTTGTTCTGCATTTACTGCATCAATCGCTTTTAAAATATCCTCTGTACTAGGGTTCATTGTTTGTCCGCCATTGATGATGTAATTAGCCCCTAAACTTTTGAATAGGTCTTGGATACCTTCACCAGCTGCTACAGCAATAATACCGTAAGGAACTTTTTTAGTCGGTTTAGCAGGCTGATCATTGTCCATCAATGCGTCATGTTGTTCACGCATATTGTCTACTTTGATTTTGACCAGTGAACCAAATTTTTGACCATAATTCATCACTTCACCTGGTTTTTCAGTATGCACATGAACTTTAATAATCTCATCATCATTGACAACTAGTAAAGAATCACCGATTTCGCTCAAATGATTGCGGAAAGTATCGTAATCAAATTCACTATCGACAGTTTCTCCTTTTCCAATATGAACCATGATCTCAGTACAGTAACCATATTGAATATCTTCCGTTGCGATATGATTGTGAACTCCCCTGTGGTGTTCAGCATTGATCATATCTGTCATTTCACTTTCAGTAGGTTGATATACTTCTTCTTCAACGACTTTACCAGATAATGCTTCTAAAAAGCCTTCAAAAACATAAACTAGTCCTTGTCCGCCACTATCCACAACGCCTACTTCTTTTAAGACAGGTAGTAAATCCGGTGTTTTAGCCAAAGATTTTTTAGCAGAAGACAAGACAGTTTCCATGACCTCGATCGTATCGGTAGTTTGCTCAGCTTTTTTCTCACCAGCTTTTGCAGACTCACGGGCCACTGTTAAGATTGTTCCTTCAACAGGTTTCATTACAGCTTTATACGCAATTTCAACTCCTCTTGTAAAGGCACTCGCTAAATCAGTTGCATTGATCGTTTCTTTCCCATCTAAAGCTTTACCAAATCCTCTAAATAGTTGAGACAAAATAACTCCAGAGTTTCCTCTGGCTCCCATTAAAAGTCCTTTAGCTAATGCTCCAGCCAATTCTCCGACATGATCCGAATGATTTGACGTTACCGCTTTTGCTCCGCTTGTCATGGATAAGTTCATGTTTGTTCCAGTATCGCCATCCGGCACTGGGAATACGTTTAAAGAATTCACGTATTCTGCATTTTTTTCTAATCGTTTTGCTCCACTAGCTACCATTAAACGGAACTGTTTCGCTTCAATATTTTCAACTTTCACCGTTAATTTCCTCCTTATGTCACTACGTCAAGAAACGGTGACATTAACCTTCTATTTCTAGTCTTGTATTACACGTACACCTTGAACAAAAATATTTACTGCATTCGCAGAAATACCTAACATAGATTCCAAGTTGTATTTTACTTTTTCTTGTACATTACGACAAACTTCTGAAATTCTTGTCCCATAGCTGACAATAATATACACATCTACAGCTACGCCATTATCTTCTTGGCGAACAATCACACCTTTAGAATAATTTTCTTTTTTCAAAATCTCGTTTAAATTATCACGGATTTGATTTTTACTAGCCATTCCAACGATCCCGAAAATTTCGGTTGCTGCTCCGCCTACTACTGTAGCAATCACTTCATTTGAAATATCCACTAGTCCATATTGTGTTTTGATTTTAACTGCCATGTTTAAAATCCTCCTCTTGACTTAAAAAGTCATAAATAACTACCTTACATTGTAGCATAGCATATTGAAGAATAAAAGATAAAAGCGAAAACCAGCTTATCTATAGACCTATTCTCTCATTTTTCTCCCTATTTTGCTAATCGTAAATTAATTGTGTCAAGTAAAAATACTTGAAAGAATTATCTTGCAAATAAGATAAAGATATGCTAAATTGTTTAGGTATGAAGATTGAAGCTTTGCTTCAGTTATTGGCAAAGGAGGAAAGTAAAATGGCAAAAGTATGTTATGTAACAGGACGTAAAGCAAGAAGCGGTAACAACCGTTCTCACGCAGTAAACAAAACAAAAAGAAGTTTCGGCGCTAACTTGCAAAAAGTTCGTATTTTAGTTGACGGAAAACCTAAACGTGTATGGGTTTCTGCTCGTGCTCTTAAATCTGGAAAAGTTGAACGTGTATAATTTTTCTACTTATAAAGAAGATAAAAAAAGCCTAGGCATTCAAGCTTAGGCTTTTTTATTTTGTTTATACCTATCAATCTTTGCTTTGAATTACGGCAATCAACCCTTCTGTAAATGAAAAAGAAGCAGTCTGTTCTTTAAATTCATTACTAGCCAACGAAATTGGATAAGCATAATCTTTTTCTTCCAAGGTGTACTTGACCTCTCTTAAAGACAACTTCTTAACCGGTGTCATGCAAACAAAAGCGATGTATTTTTTATCGTTTTCTTTCGTAACCGTATATTCACCAGGAAGATAAAACGAAACTGTATTCAATTTATCGTACAAATAAATTTTTGATGCTTGGTGCTGGAATCTTGGCTGGAAGATAAAAAACAGGTTACTCATTAAATGGTCTAAACGTCCAGCTGTGGCCCCATAAACGGATATTTTATCGGCTGAGTATTCTTCTAATGCTAATTGGATAGCCAATTCTGTATCTGTATCGTCTTTTTCAGAAGGAAATGAACGGACATCCGTTACTTTTGTGGTTAAAAACTTCATTTCTTCTTTCGTAATTGAATCAAAATCACCTATTGCGATGGCGGGAACAATCTTCTGTTTTAACAGCCGAATAGCCCCATGGTCCACACCAATCCACATCACAGCTTCTTTTTCAGCAGCGTAAACATCCGTCGGAAGAGCTGTTTCCGGACCTCCGACCATAATTTTTATGTGTGTCATTTTTGAACCGCTTCTCTCAATTGTTTCATGCGTTCTAAGGGTTTATCAGCTGAATAAATATAAGAACCAGCTACAAAAACAGTCGCTCCTGCTTCATGACACCATTTGACTGTTTCATCATTGATTCCCCCGTCCACTTCAATTTCATAGGAATAGTCGTTGGTATCTTTCAGTGCTTTCAACTGACGAATTTTTTCAAGGGACGGTTCAATAAAACTTTGTCCGCCAAATCCTGGATTTACGGTCATGACTAAAATCAAATCTACATCGCTTAATAACGGTTCGATTACAGAAACCGGCGTGCCTGGATTGATCACTACTCCGGATTTGACTCCTGCATCATTGATCAATTGGATCGTCCGATGGATATGAGGCGTACTTTCGACATGCACGCTGATGATGTCTGCCCCTGCTTTAGCAAAATCGGCAATGTAATTTTCTGGATTTTCAATCATTAAATGGCAGTCCAAAGTTAACTTTGTCGTCGAACGAATCGCACTGACAGCATTCGGCCCAAATGTAATATTTGGCACAAAATGCCCATCCATCACGTCGATATGGATGTAATCGGCACCTCCAGTTTCAACCAGTTTAATATCTCTTTCTAAGTTGGCAAAATCTGCACTCAAGATCGATGGAGCTAATTTCATTTGTTTTCCTCATTTCTTTTTAGAGTAATCGGGTTTGCGTTGACTAATTTCTTCATAAAACTGGAGATAGCTGGCGTAGCGGTATTCAGCAATCGTACCTTCATCAACCAGTTCCTTTACTTTACAGCCTGGTTCCTTGTGATGAATGCAGCCTCTGAAGCGACACTGATCTTGGACTTGAACGAAGTCTGGAAACAGTTCCCTTAAATCAACCAACTCAATCTCTGCCAAGTCGATCGCACTGAAGCCTGGAGTATCTGCTACTAAACCATCATATAGAGGAATCAATTCCACATGTCTGGTGGTATGCTTACCACGTCCTAAAGACATCGATATCGCAGCTGTTTTTAACACTAATTCTGGCGAGATCGTATTCAGCAGTGTAGATTTCCCTGCTCCAGATTGTCCCATAAAGACGGTCAAATGAGTTGCAAAATGACTGCATAGATCTTGCACAGCTTGGTCTTTTTCAGCATTTGTCGGCAAATACACTGTATAACCGATTGATTCATAGTACTGTTGGTATTTTTTTAAAGATTGGTACGTCTCATCATCGATTAAATCAGTTTTCGTAATGTAAATGATCGCTTCTATTCCTTTATTCTCTAAGGTCACTAAAAACCGATCTAATAATTGAGTAGAAAAATCCGGTTCTACCGCTGATGTCACGACTACTCCTAGATCAATATTTGCGATTGGCGGTCGTACCAATTCATTTCTTCGTTCTAAAAGTTCTTGAACGACACCTTCCTCTTTGTTTCCACTCTCAAATTCTACAAAATCTCCCACTAAAGGGGTTAGATTGCGGTTTCTGAAGTTTCCTCTCCCTCTAGTCTGATAGGTTTCTCCTTGGTAATAGACGTAATAAAATCCACTTAATGCTTTCCTGATCTGTCCTTGTGGCAAATAGGCGCCCTCCTCAACTCTCTTTTCTCTTTAACTTTACTCAACTCTGAACCAGAATGCAAACCTAAAATCAGAAACGTCCATTAATCTCATGCTTTCAAAAACTTAAAAAAGAATAAAACACACTCTCCATGGACTAGGGCAAAATAATTTTGCTTGTCCGTAGAGAGTGTGTTGATTTTACACAGCAGGTTATTCTATTCGTCTGTATCAGGAGCAGCAACGTTGGTGTTTTCTTCAATCGTTTCGCCATCACGTACAACACGGTAACTTCCTGTTGTTCCTTCTTCTAAAATAAAAGGTATTTCTAAATCATGGTCTTCTGTGATCGTAAATTGCTGGAACAATGTGTTCAAGTTATGTTCAGCATCTTCAATATAGATTTCAATAGTATTCGGTACAGGCTGTGATTCAGTCGAACTTTCTTCCGATTCGTTTTCTGAGGATTCATTTTCTGAGGATTCGTTTTCTGAGGATTCACTTTCCGAGGAAGATTCAGCCGCATTTTGATACGGAATCGTTACAGGAACCGTAAATTGACGTGCCGGAATATCTTCTTTTCCAAGGGAGACTACAATGCTTAATGAATCCCCCTTGTAAACGATCGTTCCAGGATCAATATCTTGCGAGATCACATATCCGACTGGGACCTCTTCAGAATATTCTTCCGAAATCTGCAGACTCAATTCATTTTCAGAAGCAAAATCTTCTACACTCTTTTGAGAATATCCATTAAGATCTCTCATCTCAGTTCCAGCTCTTCCGCTGCTGACAGTAAACGTAACCGTCGTCTCCGATGGTACTACTTCTTCATCTTCCCCGATGTCTTGTGAAATGATAGCTCCTTCTGGAATCTCTTCACTGTTTTCTCCCACACTCTCTACTGTAAATCCAATCTCAGTCAGTTCAGCTCGAATTTCCTGATAATCTTCGTTCGTGTAATCCATGAATTCAACTGTTGCTTTTCCTGAACTGATAAACAGATCAACTTGTGTGTTTTCTTTGACACTATTGCCGATAGTCGGGTTTGATCGAACAACAAATCCTTCTTTGATCTCTTCATTCGGTTCTTCAACCACTTCATCAACACTTAAATTCACTTTTGAGAGTTCCATTTCTGCTTCTTCCAGCGTCATCTCTTCCAAGTTTGGGATAGTGACATCTTTAGGCGTTAATAAATAAGCCGCGATGGCAACTCCAATGGCTATGAAAAAAAGACTTAACAAGACTATCCATATCCATCTTCGTTTTTTCTTTTTCTTTTCCGGAACCGACTCTTCTTTCGGTTCTTCTGTCACGACTGGAATAACCATGGTATCTTCCAAATCCGTTTCTTTTGTGACTGATATGGGAGTAATGACTTTCGTCTCTTGCAACATGCTGGCAGGAGCATACGGCGGCTCATCCACTCGACTAGGAGATAAAGCTGTTTCAAGATCCATTTCCATTTCACGAACTGATTTGTACCGGTCAGCTGTTTCTTTAGCAGTAGCTTTTAATACCACATTTTCTAATGCTTGCGGTATTCTGGGATCAAACTTTTTAACCGAAGGGATACTTTCTTGGAAATGTTTTAATGCGATCGAAACAGCTGATTCACCTTCAAAAGGTACACTGCCAGTCAGCAACTCATATAAAATAATCCCCAACGAATAGATATCCGATTGGTTGGTAGCCATTCCTCCGCGAGCTTGCTCTGGAGAAAGGTAATGAACGGACCCTAGTAATGAATTAGTTTGTGTAATAGAAGATTGTGAAACAGCAACGGCTATTCCAAAATCGGTAATTTTTACAACGCCGCTTTCATCTATCAATACATTCTGCGGTTTTAAATCTCGATGGATGATTTGATTTTGATGGGCATAAGAAACAGCTGACAAAATTTGACTCATGATATTCAAGACTTTACGATATGCAATCGGGAAATTATTGATAATGTAATCTTTTAAATCCATACCTTCAATGTATTCCATGACAATATATTGTGTATCGTTTTCTTCGCCTACATCATAAATACTGACAATGTTCGGGTGGACCAGTTCAGTGGAGGATAAAGCTTCACGCTTGAAGCGACGGATAGTATCTTGGTCTTTTCTAAAATCATATCTCAAGACTTTAACGGCAACATCTCGATCTAAAATCAAATCATGAGCTAAGTAAACATTAGCCATTCCGCCGCTGCCAACTGGTTTTATTATTTTATAACGACCATTTAATTTTTTTCCGTTTTCCATTCTTTAAACCTCCTTTCTTCCATTTAAATCAATAATGATCACAGTAATATTGTCTACTCCGCCGCGCTCATTGGCTAAATCAATCAGCATAGTCGCTTGGCTTTCCAACGGTTCAGTTATATTCAAGATTTTTTCAATTTCTTTATCTGCTACCATATTGGTCAATCCATCCGAACACAATAAAATAGGGTTATTGGACCCGTATGCATACGTATCGATGTCGATTCCCAACGTTTCCTCAACACCCAATGAACGTGTCAATACATTCTTTTGAGGATGATTTAAGGCTTCTTCTTCGGTCAATTGACCATTCCTCATCAATTCGCCTACTAACGAGTGATCGTCCGTAATTTGAACTAAGCGACCATCGATCAAACGATAGGCACGACTGTCTCCTATGTTTGCAATCACATAACCGTCCACAGCTTCTGCGACTGCTACTAAAGTCGTTCCCATTCCATTTAAGTCCGGGTACTGACGGGCTTTTTCGACCAATCGCTGATTTTCTCGATTGATACGTACTTCCAGCCATTCCGCAGCATTTTTTGCAGAGTCGAACTCGGTTTTTTCCCAATTATTTCCTAAATGGGATACAACCATCTCGCTGGCAATATCTCCAGCCCGATGTCCTCCCATACCATCACACAATACAGCTAGTGTTAAGCCGTTTTGATTCTTGTATGTATTTGCAAAATCCTGATTTGTTCCTCTTTTTCTACCTTTATCGGTCTTTACAACCAATCTCATACCGACACCTCTTTTTCGCCTGTTTCAAATCTAAGTCTTGTGGCTTTTTCTCTATGTAAGGAAAATATAAGACACTAAAAAGGACAATCTCTCAGAAAAGATGTCTTTTCTGTGAGATTTCCACGTTTATTTCTTTCTTAACGCACTGATAAAAAAACCATCTGATTCAAAAGCATGAGGATAGATTGTTAAAAAACCATCCGTTAGACACTCTTTTGCAGGTCCTTCAACAAAAACCTCTTCTTTTTCAAATTCAGGATGCCCTGTTAAGAAGGCTTCCACGGTTTGACTATTTTCTTCTCTAGTTATTGTACACGTACTATAGATTAGAAGTCCACCAGATTTTAATTTAGGCGCGACATGTTTTAAAATATCTAATTGAATGGTGTGCAATTGTTCAAAATCTTGTGGTTTCTTAGTGTACTTGATATCGGGTTTTCTTCTCATCAAGCCTAAGCCGGAACAAGGAGCATCTACTAATATCCGATCAAAAGTGTCATCGGCAAATATTTCGTCGACCTTACGAGCATCTTGTTCAAACCCTTCAACAACATCTGCTACTTGCAATCTTTCCGCATTTTCTTTGATCAATTTGACTTTGTGTTTGTGCAGATCAAGTGCTGTTACTTTACCACCTGCTTCTTTAGAAAGAAAAGAGGCAATGTGCGTGGTTTTTCCGCCTGGAGCGGCACAAGCATCTAAAACTTGATGGTGTGGTTCTACTTGCAACGCAGGAGCGACCAGCATAGAGGTCTCATCTTGAATCGTGATCTTTCCACTTTTGAAAAGTTCAGAAGACGCAAAATGTCCACTGTCGCTAACGATTCCATGTGCTGAAAGTTCACTTTTGCGCACATAAAACCCTTCTTCTTCCATGTAATCGAGTGCATCTTGCAGGGTCGTCAATTTTTCATTCACGCGGGCACTGGAATGGCTGGGAGACAATAATGATTCTCCCAGCAATTCCGTTTCTTCGTATCCGATCTCCGCAATGAATTTCTCTACCAGCCATTTAGGCAGACTATACGAAACACTTAGACACTCGACTGGATCAGCTATGTCTTCAACAGTTGGGAATCCTTTTCTCTCAGCATTTCGTAAAATACCGTTGATAAATTTACTGATTCCTACATGACCACGTGTTTTTGCTATCTCCACAGCCTCAAATAAAATAGCATGCGCTGGTATTCTTTCCAAATAAACCATTTGATAAATGGATAATCGCAATAAGTTTCTTACCCATGTATCTACTTTTTGATTTTTTTTCAAGAATCGACTCAAATAATAATCCAATGTGATTTTACGTTGCAAGACACCATAAACCAATTCTGTCATTAAACGTGCATCAGCAGAGCTTAAATTATTTTTTTGAATGGCTTCATTCAAAAGAAGATTTGAATAAGAACCACTTTTTTCAGTTTTATCTAAAATTTGCATAGCTTGGTAGCGGCTGCTTTTCTTCACCGCTCGTTTAGCTGAAGGTTGTTCTGCCATGTTATCCTAAGACCTCTCCCGTATTAAGTTTACTGCCTATCCCACTGACAAATGCAGCTGCTGACATTCTTGTTTTACCAGCTGGTTGCACCTCGTCCAGCTGCACCACAGTATGGTTTCCACAGGCAACTAATATACAGTCTTTTTGAATATCGATCATCGTTCCAGGTGCTTGATCGGTTTGATTGGACAAAGGTGTCACTGCCCAGATTTTTAACCGTTCGCCCTCTAAAAACGTATAGGCTCCTGGGAAAGGACGCATGCCTCTGACTTGATGATCAATGGCTGCGGCTTCTTTGTGCCAATCCAATACTTCTTGTTCACGAGTAATATTAGGTGAAAAAGTTACTTTTTCTTCCTCTTGTTTGATAGGATGAATAGTCCCATCAATGATATGAGGGATCGTTTCCATCAATAAATCTCTTCCTAAGATGCTCAAGCGGTCAAACAAAGTTCCGACATCATCCGCTCTAGTGATCGGCAATGATTTTTGAGAAATAATATCTCCCGCATCCATTTTTTTCTCCATGTACATAATCGAAACTCCAGTTTCGGTTTCTCCATTGATCAAAGCATAATGAACAGGAGCGCCGCCACGATACTTAGGCAGTAAAGAGGCATGAACATTTATCGCACCGAGGTGAGGAACATTCAATAATTTTGTAGGCAAAAATTGTCCAAATGCAGCTGTGACGATTATATCAGGATTCATTTCCATAATTTTTTCCATTTCTGGAGATCCAGAGATTTTTTCTGGCTGTAAAACTTCAATACGGTGTCTTAAGGCCGCTTCTTTCACTGGCGTAGGCGTCAATACTTTTTTTCGGCCTACTGGTCTATCTGGTTGTGTTACTACAGCTATTACTTCGTAATCTGATTCCACCAAAGATTCTAATATAGGTACAGAAAAAGCTGGTGTTCCCATAAATACTATTTTCATTGAGCAAAACTCCTTTATCTCGCTTGATAACATACTGTGATTATTTTTTGCTGTTTTTTCATTACATAAATTGCTGCGGTTCTTTATCTATCGCAATTGTTAAACCTTTAGCCATTTCTTTTTGTGATTCGTTTAAGATTTGGTGCAGCAAAGGAATCAATGTGGGTTCTGATTTATATTTTATCAATACTTGGTAATAAAAACGGTTATTGACCCGCGCAATAGACTTAGGCGTAGGACCCAACAGGATCGTGTTTTGGTTCAATTGCGGCGCCAGAAAATTGACGATGTCATACATTTTTTTGGCGGCTACTTTTTCTTCTGTATGACTAGCTGTGATTGAGACTGTAAAATAATAGGGCGGATAATTCCCACGATGACGAATGATCATTTCTTTTTGGTAGAAATGATCGTAATCGTGTTTTTTAGCCAATTGAATGGAATAATGTTCAGGGTTAAACGTCTGAACAATCACTTCACCTGTCAATTCAGCCCGTCCTGCTCGACCACTCACTTGAGTCAGCAGCTGAAAGGTTTTTTCACTGGATCGAAAATCCGGCAATCCCAGAGAGGTATCGGCATTCAACACCCCTACTAAAGTAATGTTCGGAAAATCTAATCCTTTAGCGATCATTTGTGTTCCCAATAGAATATCGGCTTCTTGGTTTCCAAAAGCACTCAAAATTTTCTCATGGGCACCTTTTTTACGAGTCGTATCCACATCCATCCGAATAACTCTAGCTTCAGGAATCACTTGCTCTAATTCCTCTTGGATTTTTTGCGTCCCGGTACCATAATACCGGATTTTAGAACTTTTGCAAACAGGACAAGTGTGAGGGATCGCTTCTTCGTGTCCACAATAATGGCATTTCATACTTTTAGTATCCATGTGGAGTGTCAAAGAAATATCACAGTTTGGACACGGCAGCACAAAACCGCAATCTCGGCACATCACGAATGAGGAATACCCTCTTCGATTGAGCATCAATACAATCTGCTCTTTTTTAGCCAAGCGATCGCGAATTTTTTCTTGCAATACTAATGAAAAACTGCTGCGATTTCCGCTTTTCCCTTCATCACGCATATCTACAATAGCCACTTCCGGCAGCATTCTCTGATTGACTCGATCAGGCAATTCCACTAATGTATATACTTTTTTCTGAGCTCTGGCACGAGATTCTAAAGAAGGTGTTGCGCTCCCTAAAATCAATGGACAATTATGAAATTCAGAACGCCACGCAGCGACGTCTCGAGCATGGTAACGTGGATTTTCATCTTGCTTGTAACTGCTCTCGTGTTCTTCATCCATGATAATGACCCCTAAGTTTTTCACCGGTGCAAATATAGACGAACGAGCACCAACGACTACTTTTGCTTCTTCTCGTTCAATCTTGCGCCATTCATCAAATTTTTCACCGTCAGATAACCCACTATGCAAAACAGCTACTTCATCTCCAAAACGACCTTTAAAACTCGTCACCATTTGAGGTGTCAATGCAATTTCCGGGACCAGCATCAATGCCGTTTGGCCCTTTTCCAATACGGAAGCAATGGTTTGTAAATAAATCTCCGTTTTCCCGCTGCCTGTAACTCCTCTTAACAGAAAAGTCTCTGACCGCTGATGAGTGACTGCTGATTGAATCGCTTCAAAAGCTTGTTGCTGTTGTTCAGTCAGTATATGAGGGGAAGTTTTTTCAAAGGTCTGCTCTTTAAATGGATCTCTGTACACTTCTTCTTCAAACACTGTCAGCCAATGTTTCTTTTCCGCTTCACGAATGACCGGAGACAGCAGCTCGTACAGTTTGCTCAGTTCTTGAGTACTGATGGATTGCTCAGACAAAGATAATGACTGCAGGATATCTAATAAACGCAGCTGCTTTTTAGCTGTTTTTCGCAAACTCATTTTTTCCTCTTCCAATTGTTCAAAAGACAGAGCTGGCTTTACCATTCTTCTTTTTTTCTTACTGGCACGATTTTTTACAGAATAGACCACTTCAACAACATCTTGTTTCTTGAGTTGCGTCAATCTTGGTAAAATTCCGCGGTTTACGGCATCATCCCAGGTAATTTCATCTTTTCCTTTGAACAATTCAAAAAACTGATCTTCATCCAGTTCATCAATGAGACGAATACTTTTCTCATACTTGGCCCGCAATACTGCCGGAAGCATCGTTTGATAACACGTTATTTGAAAACTGAATGTTCTGTCTGCCATGTCTTTTCCTAATTGAATCAATTCATCGTTCAAAACGGGATGTAAGTCCATTACACCTGATATTCTTTTTAATTTCCCGCTAAATGAAGCTTCTTCAACTACTGAAACGACAAATCCTTGGACAACTCTTTTCCCTTGTCCAAAAGGAACTTCTACTCTCATTCCCGGAAAAATTTGTTCTGCAAATTCTTCTGGTATTTGATAATCATATGGTTGATTTGTTTGCATCGTTGGAACATCAACGATCACTTTAGCGATTAAATTCAAAATCACTTCACACCTTTACTTGCTCATTTTCTTAATCACTTGCTGAATGATCTCCTCAGCAACCTCTTTTTTGGATCTAACGGATACTTCCACCGGTTCTTCATCCGTTGAAAAAATGGTCACTTCGTTCGTATCTTTATTGAATCCGGCATGCGGTTTGGAAACGTCATTGGCTATGATCATATCAGCCTTCTTCTTTTCCAGTTTTCCTTTCGCATAGCTTGCTACATCATGCGTTTCGGCCGCAAACCCTACTAAGTATTGATGCGTTTTTTCTTGACCCATTGTAGCTAAAATATCTGTTGTTTTAGCTAAAGAAATCGTTAGAACAGCTTCACTTTTTTTAATTTTTTGTCTGGCTTGATCTATAGGAGTGTAATCGGACACGGCCGCTGCCATAATGACTGCGTCCGCTTGTTCAAATTGATCAAAAACAGCATCATACATTTCTCTTGCAGAATCTACAGGGACCAGCTGGACCCCAAAAGGTTTTTTTAACGCAGAAGATGCAGATACCAACGTCACATCTGCTCCCATATCTCTAGCTGCGGCTGCTAAGCTGTATCCCATCTTCCCAGAAGAATCATTGGTAATGTAGCGAACAGGATCGAGCCGCTCTTTAGTTCCCCCGGCAGTTATTACAAATTTCTTTCCGCTTAAAGGCAAGTCTTGTTGATGTTTTAATAAGAAGCTTTGAATAGTCTCTACAATATTTTCCGGCTCTGGAAAACGTCCTTTTCCATCGTAACCTTCTGCTAAAAATCCTGTATCAGGTTCCATAATAAAGTGCCCATCGTTCTCCAACTGTCGCCAATTGCGTACCGTAGCTGCATTTTCTAACATATGCGTATTCATTGCAGGAACAATCACTATCGGAGCAGTTGTCGCCAACAATGTAGTGGTCACAAAATCATCTGCGATTCCATTAGCCATTTTTGCCATGATATTGGCTGTAGCAGGTGCTACAACAGCCAACTCAGTCCAATCTGCTAAATGAACATGACTGACATTTGCAGAATCCTTTTCGTCAAAAATATCTGTATACACATCGTGTTTGCTTAATATTTGTAACGTATAAGGCGTTATGAATTCTGTCGCTGCTGATGTCATAGCTACTTTCACTTCAGCACCTCCTATGATCAATCGTCTTACCAAGTCTGCTGCTTTATAGGCAGCGATACCGCCAGTAATGTATACCGCTATTTTCTTCCCATTTAACACTCTGATTTCCCCCGATCTTTAGTGCATTTTTAACCATGCATTCTTCTCTATTCTACTAAAAAACAACCCATTTGTCTTTAAAGAGAATGGAATAAAGCGATTGCCGCATTGAATATACGCTATGTCTTAAAGATTTCGCACTATAAAAAAAACAAAAGAGTGGAACATTTTTACGCTGTTCCACTCCTTTATCGATTGATTAAGCTTCTGGTTCTACTGTAGTAGGATCAATCACTAAATCCCCACTTGAAATTTCTTCTAAAGCTCGTCCAACATTTTTAAATGATTTATATTCTTCCAGCATTGGCATTGCTTTTGCTTCCAATTCATACGCTCTTTTACTAGCTACGATTACTAAAGAATATTTTGAATCTATTTTTTCCAATAATGCATCTATAGAAGGATCCAACATCATAATTCTCACATCTCCTCAACGATTTTTTTATATCTGTTTATGACTCTAGGTACTTTTAAATGTTCACTTTCGATAATATGTTTGATTTTAGCGACTGCATTCTCTACTTGATCATTCACAACAGCGTAATCATAGTGATCCATCATTTTGATTTCTTCAACAGCTTTTTCCAAACGTTTTTCGACTAAAGCTATTTCTTCAGTGCCTCGATTAAGAATACGGGTTTTGAGCTCCATAATATCGGGGGGAGTTAAGAAAATAAAAATTCCGTCAGGCATTTTTTCGCGTACTTGCCTTGCTCCATTGACCTCGATCTCAAGGAAAACATCTTTACCCTTGCACAACGTTTCTTCTACATACTCAAGCGGTGTTCCGTAGTAATTGCCTACATATTCAGCATACTCTAACAAGCCGCCAGTTTCAATCAATTTTTCGAAGGCTTCTCTAGATCTAAAAAAGTAATCTACTCCATCTTCTTCACCAACTCGTTGGTTACGAGTCGTCATAGAGATTGAATATTCAAAATCGATTTCTCCACTATCAAAAATTGCTTTTCTTACTGTCCCTTTTCCTACTCCGGACGGTCCAGAAAGAACAATCAATAAACCACGTTCAGTCATATGTTACCCTTCCTATCTACACAGTTTACACCTAAAGATGATCCTCATTACATGAATTCAGACTCTTTTAAAAAATCTGTCAACTTTTTCATTTCTTCATTGGTTAACGTAATCCCTTTACTCATTTTATCATGTTCAGGAGACCATTCGCGTAAATCAAATTTTGGTGGATTACCATTCCAGCTAACTAGATTCAATTCTTTCTGCCAACCCTTTGCATTCTGAGAAAGTACTAAAATTTCTTCTTTGATGTCAAAAGAGATTTTTTGTGCCATTTCGTTCACCTCGATTAAGAAAATTGAAAAAGTCTTTTTAGATTTTTTTTGCTTATCTTCTAGTTTAACATAAAACAGTAACTTACTGTACTACTTTTTAACTTTTAAAGGCTTTATTTGGTATTTTACCTAGTTATAAATAGAAACTAGCCTCTTTTGTTTAAAAAGAATAGAAATAACGCAATTAAAAAAGGATATGGACGAACACGAATTATCAATTGGACTTTCCAATCGTTCAATTCATTTTTATGCTGGTTTTCTAAAATCGATAAGAAATAAAAACATACTTTAAGATTGGATAATAAAGGAATACTTTCTCTAAATTCTTCTTGCCATTCTTTAGCTGTCTTGATGATATCACTCGTTCCCGAATTTTGAATAACTGCGATGACATCATCAAAAGACATTTTTTGAGTCATTTGTTCATATTTCGCTTTAACTTCTTTTTCAAATTCATCAAACGTATAAACTTTTGTTGGGTGCAGATGAAACATCTTACCTGTCAATTCATGAAAAGCATAAGTAAATGCTTCTTTTTGAACTCTGCCATACCAGTTGATATTCAATTGTTCCAATAAAAACCGCTGATTTTTTTCGTCTAGCAAATAATTTTTTATCTGCTGCTGTGACTGTTCAAGAAATAAAGCCACTTCTTTATAAAACTGATTATAATGATCTTGAAAGCTTCTTTTGTCAAATGTATACCACGAACCTTCGTACTTGCCAAATTTTTTCATGGCATCCAAGTAGCCTAGTTGAATATTGACTTCAGCTCGATTTCCGTCGAACAACAACATATCTCCTAAGGGCCACTTGCTGGTAATATGATACGATTCAACATTATCAGGGACAGAATAGTTTCGGACTTTCCCGTTGATGTTGATGTCTGCAATGATGAGGTGTGTGGGATTCCGTTTAAGAGCCACATCTACCGGAACATTTTCGCTATAGCCTCCATCTATATATTCTTTATCTTCAATCATTGTAGCAGACATAGCAGGATACAGGGATGCGCTCGCTAAAAGATAAAGATCCAACTGCCCTTCCGGAATATCTTCAAGGTAAAAAATCTGTCTTTCTCTGCTGACCATTTCAGTAACTGTCAGTCCAAATTCAATCCCGCTCTTTCGAATTTCACTTTCTTTAATGATGTACTCTCTAATTAAAGTCAGCAGCGGCTTAGAACTTATCCCTCTGTTTTTTATGGCCGTTAATAAGAATTTACTTAATATCTCACTGTATTCGTTAAAATTAGACGGCTTGGAAGACAACTCAAACTCTACAACGTGATTGACTTCTAATTCTTTCCACATCCGCTCAGCTAGTTCATAATCTCCTTGTAAAATCACCGCCCCGTTCAAAGCTCCTACAGAGGTACCTGTAATAATATCTAACGCTACTCCCAACTCTTTCAATGCTTTCCAAACGCCAACTTGATAAGAACCACGCGCACCGCCTCCACCAAGAACCAGGGCTATTTTTTTGTCTTCTGGTTGAGGTTGTAATAAGTTTTCTGCTTCCTTCATAAACTAATCCGCTCCTATAGTACGTATTGCTTACAGTATAACTGGAATTCAGTCTTATCTGAAAGAAAAGCGCATTTTACCTCCTTATGGGTCAAAAAAATAGAGAAGAAAGAAAACCAAATTGGTCTTCTTTCTTCTCCTTACAGACTAGCACCAAAGGATGAGCAGTAAACAACTACCGATTACCCCATATCCTTCACTTTCATCAATCGAGTGATTTCAGCACGTTCGCTTTCATCTAATTTCATTTGAATGAAATAAATGGTTTCTTCCAATTGTGGAATAGTGCGGTATTCCAATGCATTCACTCGACGTCTTGTGCTTTCAATTTCATCCGCCAATAATTGACACGTTTTTTCGATTTCTGACAACTCCAAAAGTTCCTTCATAACAGCTGACATTTCTTCGATAGAAACATCTAATTCACTATTGGAATTTAAATAACCATAAGAAATATCACTGGTATTGTCATCTTCTTCGGAGTAATCAAAATTCATTACCGGAACGTTAACACTCATAATATTTTTTTCATAAACACTTAAATTAACCGTACGTGGAGGAACTGCCACCAATTCTTCAATGTATTTTTCATTCAGCAATGATTTCGCCATGACGAAAGATTGCATTGCAGAAATCAGCTTGTCTTCTACCACAGTACGCAGTTGATTGTTTTTTTTGATCAATTCAATAAACTGACGCATCAATTCATCTTGTTTATCTTTTAATAATTTGTGCCCACGACTTGCCAGACTCAATCGGTCTTTCAAGTTCGCCAGTTCCATACGTGTCGGATTAACGTTCAACTTAGCCATTTAGGTTCACTCCCCTTTTGGTAAGTATTCATCTAACATATCATCTTTAATCCGTTTCAATTCAGTTCTAGGCAAGATTGACAACAATTTCCATCCCAAGTCCAGCGTATCTTCGATAGTACGGTTTGTATAGAATCCTTGGTTTACATATTCTTCCTCAAATTGAGTCGCAAATGCTGCAAACTTTTTGTCTGTATCGGATAAAGCAGATTCTCCTAAAACAACTGCTAATTCCTTAGCTTGTTTTCCCTCTGCATAAGCAGCAAACAATTGGTTCATCGTAGCAGAATGGTCTTTTCTGGTTTTACCTTCCCCAGTCCCTTTATCTTTCAAACGAGACAATGAAGGCAATACATCGATTGGAGGTTCAACATTGTTGTTGTACAACTCACGAGAAAGAATAATTTGTCCTTCAGTGATGTAACCAGTCAAGTCAGGGATTGGATGAGTAATATCATCCTCTGGCATAGTTAAAATAGGAATTTGTGTTACAGAACCTTCTGAACCAACTAAACGGCCAGCACGTTCAAACAATGTTGCCAAATTGGTATACAAATATCCAGGATATCCACGACGCCCAGGAACTTCACGACGAGCAGCAGAAATTTCACGTAATGCTTCACAATAGTTTGTCATGTCCGTCATGATAACCAACACGTGCATTCCTTTTTCATAGGCCAAATATTCAGCTGCTGTCAAAGCCATACGTGGAGTAGCGATCCGTTCAATAGCAGGATCATCTGCTAAGTTAAGGAAAACTACTGAACGGTCAATAGCACCTGTTTTACGGAAGTCTTCCATAAAGAATTCAGCTTCTTCAAAAGTGATCCCGATACCAGCAAAGACAACCGCAAATTTTTCGTCAGAATTCAATACTGAAGCTTGACGAGCGATTTGAGCAGCCAATTCCTTATGTGGTAAACCTGATCCAGAAAATACGGGCAATTTTTGTCCACGAACTAATGTGTTCAGGTGGTCAATACTTGAAATACCGGTTTGAATAAATTCATCCGGGTAGTCACGAGCCATAGGATTAATCGCTTCACCATTGATATCTAAGGTTTTTTCCGGAATAATTTCTGGGCCACCGTCGTTTACTTCACCCATCCCGTTAAACACACGACCAACCATGTCTTCAGAAACTCCCAAAGATAAAGGTTTACCGGTGAAACGGACTTTGGTGTCACGTAAGTTGATTCCAGAAGGACCTTCGAAGATTTGAACCATGGCTTTGTCGCCATTGATCTCTAAAACTTGGCCTCTGCGTTTTTCACCGTTTTGCATTTGAATGTCTACTAATTCATCAAATTTAACACCTTCGACACCTTCAACAGTCATCAAAGGACCTACAACTTCATTGATTGTACGGTATTCTTTAAGCATCTGTATCCATTCCTCCTTTTTCAACAACTTGGTGAATGGTTTCTTGAATAGAGTTACGTATGTCTGCAAATTGAGCAATTTTATTCTCAGGTAAGAACTTACCGCGACCAATACGTTCTCTTACGTCTACCGTGCCTTGGATGATTTCATCAAAGTAGGCGCCTAATTCCATTCCTTTTTTCGCTTCTTCTTCAAAAGTCAGAATTGTGTGCAACATTTCGTATTGTTTTTGGATAGAAGTGGTGGAATCTACATCATCAAAAGCATTTTGCTGCAAGTAGTCTTCACGGATCATACGTGCAATAACTAATTTCAAGCGGTCTCTTTCAGATAATGATTCTGCCCCAACTAATTGAACGATTTCTTGTAGTTCTGCTTCATCTTGTAGTAAAGAAGAACTGCGAGTAACCATTTTGTTCCAGTCAACACCTAATGTTTCACCAATGTAAGCTGTCATTTCATTTACATAAAGTGAATAAGAGTCCAACCAGTTAATGGCTGGGAAGTGACGTTTTCTTGATAGACCTGCATCTAGTCCCCAGAATACTTTTGCTACACGCATAGTATTTTGAGTAACCGGTTCAGAAGTATCTCCACCCGGAGGCGAAACAGCCCCAATAGCAGTGATGCTCCCTTCTCTGCCTTCATTACCTAAAGCAACAACTTTTCCAGCACGTTCGTAGAATTCAGCTAAACGACTTCCTAAATAAGCTGGATAACCTTCATCCCCTGGCATTTCTTCTAAACGTCCAGACATTTCACGCAACGCTTCTGCCCAACGAGAAGTAGAGTCAGCCATGATAGCCACACTATATCCCATATCACGGAAGTATTCTGCAATCGTAATCCCTGTATAAATAGAAGCTTCACGAGCTGCAACGGGCATGTTTGAAGTATTGGCAATCAAAATCGTACGTGCCATAATCGATTCGCCTGTATTCGGATCAATCAATTCAGGGAATTCGTTGATAACGTCCGTCATTTCGTTTCCACGTTCTCCACACCCAACATATACTACGATATCTACATCGGCATATTTTGCGATTTGGTGTTGTACAACTGTTTTTCCAGCACCGAAAGGACCTGGAACAGCAGCTGAACCACCTTTAGCAACTGGGAATAACGTATCGATAACACGTTGTCCTGTTTTTAAAGGCGTTGTAGGGTTTAATTTACGAGCTGCTGGGCGTCCCTTACGAACAGGCCATTTTTGAGTCATCGTAAATTCTTTTTTGCCTTCTTCTGTTTCAAGTACGTAGATCGTTTCTGTAATGTTGAATTGTCCAGCTTCAATAGCTGTTACTGTTCCTTCTACTCCCACAGGAACCATAATTTTATGGTCCACAACTGGTGTTTCCTGAACATGTCCAATAACATCTCCAGTAGATACTATAGTTCCAATAGTAACTGCTGGTTTGAATTCCCATTTTTTCTCACGGTCTAGGGGTTCAATAGAAACACCACGACTTAGATAGTTACTTTCTGCGCGATTCAAGAAAGTATCTAAGGGTCTTTGGATTCCATCAAACATTTGTGACATAATCCCAGGTGCAAGTTCAACAGATAAAGCTTCTCCTGTTGTTTCTACTGGTTCTCCTGGTCCTACCATTGAAGTTTCTTCATATACCTGAATGGAGGCAATGCTTCCTCGCATTTCAATAATTTCACCAATCAATCCAAGATTCCCGACTCTACAGATATCTTGAATATTGGCATGTTCCATGCCTTCAGCCGTAACAAGCGGCCCAGAGACACTTACAATTTTTCCTTTATCCAAACTGGTTACCTCCTATAAAATATTTTGTCCCACTGCTTTTTCAACATTATCTTGAATGCGTTTTTTCCCAATATTCAATGTTCCAGTATGATTGGGGATCAAAATAATTGCGGGTTGTATTTTGCTGTCATAACGACTAATCGTATCTGGTATCTTTTCCCCCAATGCTTCAGTGAGGTAAATAATGCCATACTCATTTTTGGCTAAGTGATCAACCGTTTTTCTGGCTTCTTTGGCTTCAGATGCGTAGAAAACATCAAAGCCCAACATTTTAAATGGTAAGATAGAGTCTTTATCTCCAACTACTCCAATTTTATGAGCCATAATTCATACGCATCCTTTCTCTTACGCTCTCTATTGGCAGGCCGTTTTCTTTCCCTGCCAAAATCATCCGCAAGTTTTTAACTTCTGTTTCTTTAGCGTGAATAAAGGCTAATAATGGGAGCGGACCAAAAGGCTGTAATTTAGCTTTTTGCATCGTTTCCATCACAGCATTATCTGTTTCTAAATCAACTTTTACTGGAGATAACTCATGTGTTTCAGTGTCCAATGAAGCTTGCACAATAGAAGCAAAATTACCTTCAGATAAGATTTTCCCAGCACTTTCTAGATCCTCTTTGCCTAACTCTACTAATTCTTCTTTTGGAATATTACCAGAGCTGGACAAAATAGTGACTAAGAAATTACGGCTTTTTTGTTGTTTAATGGCTCTGGATAAAGTAGATAAGTTATTCAAGTCAATGTAATATTTCACAAAATCAAGAATTTTTGCATTACCTATTCTTTCAGCCAACCATCTTAAATGAGTAAAATAACGACGATCCAAGATAATGTCTACAGATTGAATATTGTGGTATTCTTCCTCTGCAATTAAGACTTCTTGTATGCTGTCGATATACGCTTGATCCAAGTCTTCTGAGGTACCCACCTCAACAGCTTGTCGGTAAGCAGACATTGGTGCCTTCCCGATCGGAATCAGCATTGAGTCAAAGTCTTCTCCTGTGATTTTAGCTTTAAATAAAACTTTTAGATTGTGATACGTATACCGCAATGAAAACAGTTCCACTAAGTCAGGATCAGGACTTAGTGCAAACATTTCTGCATAGACACGTTGCAATTCTTTCGTCAGCAAGGCATCGTAATCTCTTGTTTCTAAAAGTTCTTCTACATCATTACGGTAAGGAGTATCTTTTAAGACCAGAGTTGCTTCTTCAAAACTATTGGCTTGCAACATACGTTCAAATTGATCATTTTGAAGGAGACTGCTCTCATAAACGCGAATTCTTGCATTCGATCCAGCAAATGCTGTATCTTTCATTTATTCTCCTCCTCCTTATTGAAACAATTTTTGTGATACAGTTGGTAAGACATCTTCTCTCGTATCATCTACTAAAGCATCAAAAATGTAGTTGTAGTCGATACCTTTGTGACGAATAACAAATCCTGCTTTTTTAGAAACTTGCTCATCACTCAGACGAACATTGTTTCCTGCTTGATTTTGCTTTTCTATCCATTGAGAAGAAACAAATGAACGAGATTTTTCTCCAACCACTAGTTCTACTTCTTTGTTTTCGTATTGCTCCAAAACAGCAGCTAGAAACTGTTGGAATTCCTCTTGATTCAATTGTTCCATTCGTTCTTTAGCTGAATCGAATACAGCAGTTATAGCTTGTTGTTTTTCAGCTAACAATTGATTTCTTTTTTGATTGGATAAGGCATTTTTATCTTTTTCATATTGAGCTTTTTGCTCAGCTTGAATTCGTTCTTGACGTCTTTGCTTTTCCATTGCCAATTCCTCAGTTGAAGCTTGAATTAATTGTTGCGCTTCTTTCTCTGCTTCTTGAATAACGACTTGAATTTCTGATCGTTTATTTTCCATTAATCGATCTGTGAGTAATTTTAAGTCAGCCATGTTTTCCCTCCATTCTGTTTTACTTTATAGACTATAGAATGAGTCATTAGCCATTTAATACAAGTAAGAATGAAATAACAAACCCTAAGATAGCATAAGTTTCTACCATGGCAGAATAGATAATCCCTTTAGTTGCATGTTCAGGTTTTTTAGCTAAAATTTGGATACCTGCAGAAGCAACGCGTCCTTGATACATACCAGAAAACAGACCAGTAAAAGCAATTGGTAAAGAAGCCATAAACATATACAGACCTTGAGCTAAAGTAGTATCTGCTCCTGAATTTAAGAAAATCAAGAATGCAATAACGAATCCGTAAAGTCCTTGAGTACCTGGAAGCAATTGAAGAATCAATGCTTGACCGAATTTTTCCGGTTGTTCTGTTGTTAAAGCTGCAGCAGCTTCCCCTGTCATCCCAACACCTTTAGCCGAACCAATACCTGCGAAGATTGTTGCCATACCTGCTCCTAATGCAGCGAACATTAAACCACCATTATTTTCAGCAAAAAAAGTTAACCAGTTTTCCATTTGTAATTCCTCCATTTATAAATATATCAATTTTTTTAAACTATTTTGTGTCTTTCTTTAGATAAATGTGTTTTTCGAGAGTTTTCAGTGGGGATAAAGCTCTACCGCCACCTTCAAAAAACTTGCCGAAAAACTCAACGTATTGCAAACGTGCGGTATGCACATAAGCACTTAAATAAGTTAAGAAGATATTTAATGCATGCAATGCAACAATCAACACTATCCCTATAGTAAATCTAGCAGCCACAGGAAGATAGAGTACAATTGAGTTGAAAGCGACAGCAATACTCCCACCTGATATTCCAAGAGCCATCAGTCTAGTATAACTTACCAAGTCACCTACATACCCTGTGACACCATATAAATTATACAAACCTAACGCAAATCCTAGGCCTTTTTTCTTAGATGCCAAAGTAGAAATAAGAATAATTCCGATAACATTTGCAAAGATTAAGACGTAGGATACTATACGAATGATATCATTCGGCATAACCATCATGTCTACAACTAATAGAACTAAACCGATTAATACACCAGCCCAAGCCCATCCATCGACATAACTTGATGCACGTTGTTGTTGTTTCCATTTTACAACTCCGTTTATCACTAAGCCGTACACCAATTGAACAAAACCAAAGACAACAGAAAGAATGAGAATAGTGATGACATCATTCGTTGTCGATAATAACTGTACTGGCAATGCGGCCCCGAAGAAACTTCCGTAAATGAGTCCCCATACGATGACTGAGTAAGATAGCAAATGGAAAAAGCGTATAAATCTTGCTGTACCTTTGTCTAAATTAAAGAGCTTCAGTGCAGCAAATGTCGCAGCCATCAACACAAGTCCGTAACCTAAGTCAGCACTCATCATACCAAAGAATACTAGGTAAAAAGGCATCATTAAAGGCGTAGGATCTATATCATTGTATTTTGGTAAACTGTACATTTCAGTTACACTTTCAAAAGGCTCAACTACAGAGTTGTTTTTTAATACTGTGGGAACAAAATCATAATCTCTCATGCGGATTTCATCTGACATGAGAGCATAATTTTCCTGCCCCACATGTTTGTCTAATATGATAGTTAAGTCAGCAACTTCTTCTTCTTCAAGCCACCCATTTAAAATAAACAAACTGCTTCCATTTAATAATAAAGATTTAGCGTTCTCACGCTGTACTAAATTAGAATAATATTCTTCTGACAACTTTAGATTGTCAATATCAGAACTATAAGCGCGAAGTTTCTCTTTCAACTTATTTTCTTCTTCAGAAAGTTTATTCAATGAGCCTAAAACTGATTTCAATTCTTCTTTAGGCACATCTTGGTATGGATAATTCAATTTTGTGAACTGGAATTGATTCAACACTTCATTTACTTCTGCAAATGAAGCCGATGGTGCGATGACTAAATACGCTGCTTCATCTTTATATCGGAATATTTCTTCAACATAAGCAAAACCAGATTCTTTTACAGCATCGTTAAAATCTTCAGCATTTACTGAAGAAATAGTCCCGATTCTTCCGGTTGTAACTTTAAAATCCTCTAAATCATTCGGATTAAAGTCTAATCGTTCCCATCTTCTTAAGAAATTTTCAGTATCCGTCAAATTTTTCCGCTGTTGATTAATATCAATTATTTCTTTTTCAATTTGTCTAACTTCATCAATTACTCGATCTAAAGGAAAATCAGCCACTTTTTGTTCCAATTCTTTTAGTGTATACTCTTTTCTTCCTTGTCGCATTTTTTTCAAAGCACTGGGTTGTTTGACGTATTGATTTAGATAAGCCAATGTACTTTGAATCGTTTTCATATTTTCCTCATAGATGCCTCTGTTTTGAGGTAGAGTTTCACGAGAATAATAATCAAGTAATTCAGTTTCTTCTAAAGTTGACAAATCAAATAGTTCAAGCTTTTGCAACTCTTGTACTGCTTTTAAAAGCTGCTCTTTATTGGCTTGTTCCGCTAAAAGTGTTATTTGTTTCATTTTAGCTATTGCCATAACGTTTAAACACCACCTTCAATAGTTCATTGACAACTTCATCTTTATTCTTTTCAACAACTTGTTGAATCTTCTCTTTTTCTTGAGCAACTTCCTCTGCAATAACCTGTTTATCATTTGCTAACAATGTGCTGTATTTCTCTTTTTCATCCTCTTCAAATTTCGTTAAATCTTGTTCAAGGATTTCTTTATTGTGTTGAATTGTTTTTTCAGCATCTGAAACAATTTTCCCTGCTTCAGATTGACTATTTTTTCGCAATTCTTCAATTTTTTCTTCAGCTTGTTTAACATATTCAACAGCTTCGAGTCCCATTCCTTCACCCCCTTAAAAGTGCAAAAAAAGACATCAGCAAAGAAGAATCTTCTCACCCTAGAAGACGTCTTCTTGAAAGCTAATGCCCAACCGATTTTGCTTATTTAACTAATAAAACATTAACACAATCGAATTATTTCGTCAATATAGACTAAGCATGCAAGATCTATATCGGTTATTCAATCAGGGCGTTAAGTTTTTTTTAATAATGAGTAACAATTGCATTACTCTATATAGAATTTATCTTACTCTGGACATTTCCTACATACTAAAAATAATAGCACTTTTTTACTGTTACAACAATATATATAGTATAACATATACCAACTTTACACGCTTAAAAATATTTAATCAATAATAACGAACGTCTCTTATACTCTTTCTTCTCCCATAGAAAAAATCGAGAGTGAACCATACCCAGTATGAGACGCAATCGTTGGTCCATACGGATAAATCTTGATATCTTTTACAGTGATTTGCTCTAGGAGTTCTTGTTTTACCATCTCAGCTTCGTCTGGTACACCTACATGCCCAATAAAAATTGTTTGTTGTTCAGGGTTTATAATTCCTTCAACGGTTTTACTCACTAAATGGTGTAAAGACTTTTTACGTCCTCGGACTTTACCAGCTGGTACTAAACCTCCTGCCGGATTAACAACTATGATAGGTTTTACGTTCAATAACGTTCCTAAAGTAGCTGATAACGCAGAGACTCTTCCTCCGCGTTCCAAATGTTTAATGTCATCAACAGTGACCCACGAATGGAGCTTCATTTTATTGTCTTCCAGCCATTTAGCAACTTCCTCTATTGAAGCTCCTGCTGATTTGCGCATCGCAGCTTCATAAACTAGTAAACCTTCTCCTAGACAAGCAGCTTTGGAATCTACAATAGTGATATTCACATTTGTATAGTCTTCTTTTAATTGTTCTACAGCCGCAACAGCATTATTGTAAGAACCACTTAAAGCTGAAGAAAAAGCTATATACAAAACAGGAATCTCTTCTTTTACGTACTTTTCAAACACATCGATATATGTACCAATATTGATTTGAGAAGTAGTAGCCATAGCTCCTTCTTTTAATTCTTGAAAAAATTGATTGCGGTCAAATATTTTGCCCATATCATCAACCAATTCTTTTCCATTCATATGAACAGTTAAATTCACTACATCGATGTCTTGTTCTTCAATAAACGTATAAGGCAAATCGCAACAAGAATCTGTGATCAATTTATAACTCATTCAACTCACTCCGACCTTTAGTATTTTATTCCTTCTTTATTATGACAGGTTTTGCGAAAATTAAAAAGAGAAAATAAAAGATTGCATTATTGAACATTTGTTCGTATAATATAGAAAACGAACAAATGTTTGGAGGATGCACACATGGAAAAAAATAGTGCCGTAACATTATCTGCTTTTAGCTTTTTGCAAAAAACAAAATTATTTTTGACAGATGCCGCTTCACCCACTCTACTGCCCCAAATGCCAATGGAACAAATCCTTTATTTTTTAGAACAGGCTCACTTAAAATCCAAACCCATTATCATTCAAACCACTGATCGAAGCAACAGTTTCGCTTTTCATGAATACACTGGAAAACTAATGATCTCTCCTAAAGATAACGAGAAAATTATTCTGTCTAGTTTAGATAAAAAAACAATCTCTATGATCAAAATGGATGAAATTCGCTATATCCAATTGACAAAACGCACTGCTAAATAACTCAAAAAAAAAAAACAAAAGATACAGGATTCCGTATAAATGAACCCTGTATCTTTTGTTTTTTAGTGCTTAATTTTTTGGTTGCGCTACCTTTGACTCGAACAATCGGGTGGATTGTGTCGGATCTAATTTTTTTTCGATCCATCCTAAAACGACATCGGCAATAACAGCCATTAAAGCAGTTGGAATAGCACCAGCTAGGATAATCGCTCCACCATCAGTGGCATTAACCCCTCTTGCGATAATGTCCCCTAATCCTCCAGCACCAATAAAGGTTCCTATGGCTCCGATACCAATACCAACTACAAGGGCATTACGAATTCCACCCATGATAACCGATAAAGCTAACGGCAATTCTACCATTGTAGTGACTTGCCTTCTTGTCATTCCCATACCTTTTCCAGTGTCTAGCAAACTGTCATCTACACTTCGGACTCCCGCATAGGTATTTTTTAGAATCGGCAGTAGAGAATAAAGGAAAATCGTCACGACTACGGTTGTAGCTCCTAAACCAAAACCTAACATCAATATCGACAGCATAGCTAAGGAAGGGATCGTTTGAAGCACATTGGCTATCCCGATTACCCATTTAGCTAAATTTCCATGTCTGGAAATCCAAAAACCGATTGGGATACCAATGATGGCTGCAAATAAAACGCCATATATCGACATCAAAAAATGCCGAATAAATTGACTCCACACATAAGCACCGTTTTGAGAGAAATAATAAATCAATTGCTCGAAAACATTCATGTCTGTAATATTCATGCTATTCCCCTCCGTTCGTAGAAACTGACGTATCTTCAAAATAGTTGTTGTCTTGTAAAAATTCTTCCGCAACTACTTGCGGCTCTTTTAAATTGTTGTCTGCTTCATAATTCATTGTTTGCATCTGTTCTTCACTGATCGTTCCTTCTAGTTTCAATAAAATTTCTTCTAATTCGGGATAATTTTCTAATACCTCATTAGTAGCAACAGGACTTGCATCGTAAGGAGGAAATAACCTCAAATCGTCTTCTAGAACTACCAGATCATAACTGGCAATACGTCCATCTGTAGAATAACCTAAGATGATATCCATTTCCCCAGCGGCCAAAGCATCATAAACCAAACCGATTTGCATAGGGTAAACTCTGTTAAAGTCAAATCCATAAGTATCTAAGAAAGCATCGTACCCGTCTCCTTCTCGTTCGATCCACGAATTGTCCACACCAGCCTGCATATCTTGAGCGTATGGTTCCAAATCACTGATTGTTTCCAAATCATATTCATCAGCTGTTTCTTGTGTCACCATAAAGGCATATGAGTTAGCAAACCCATATGAAGGGAACCACGTTTGATCAAATTCCGTTTGGAACCCTTCTACAACTACTTTCAGGGCTTCTTCAGAATCTGTGATCGGCGCATGACCTAATTCTCCCGTCAATGAAGTCCCAGTATATTTAACACCAGCAATATTTGCATCTCCATTTAATAAAGCCTGATGACTTACTGTTGAAGAACCTAAATTATTGATGACTTGAACATCTATATCATCCATATAATGCTCGACCATTCCCTCAACTACATAACTCATGATCAATCCTTCTGTCGAAGTTACACCAGCTACTGTGATTCCTTCACCAGATGTCCCGCTTCCAAGACCTGGTAGAGAACACCCTGCTAAAGCCAACGCGCTAAAAAGCGACAAGGCAATCGTTTTTTTCTTCTTCAAATATTTCATGTTGTATCCTCCTATTTCGCAGTTCGCAAGTTGACTGGAGTGACTTTTTCTTCTACTTTTCCTAAAAGAAAATCTACCAGCAACGCTAGTATGGTAACAGGGATCGTTCCACCAATAATCAACTCGGGAATATATAAGTTTAAGCCGTTAAAGATAAAGTCGCCTAAACCGCCTCCGCCAATGTAAGAAGCTAAAGTAGCCCATGCAATAACATACACACCAGATAAACGTATGCCAGCCATGATAACAGGAGCTGCTTGCGGCAACTCAACAGAGAAAATCAATTGCCTATTAGTCATTCCCATCCCTTTAGCTGCATCGATCAAATCTTTGTCTACTCCTTCCATCCCAATATACGTATTTCTCAATATTGGCATCAAAGAATACAAAAATAACGCAATAATAGCTGGGAATTTTCCAATTCCGAACAATGGAATCATTAAGGCCAATAAAGCCAGTGATGGTATAGTCTGCAACACTGTGATTGCACTAATGAATCCACTTGCGATTCGTTTATATCTAGTCAGTATAACTCCGATGGGTACAGCTAAAAGTATCCCTAAAACTAAAGCAATAGCGGATATATATAGGTGCTCCCATGTCAATAATAGAAGTTGCGAACCATTGTCAGTTAAAAAATCTATCATGCATACCCGTCCTTTCTATTGCTCTCCACTTATTTCAGGAGTAGTTCCCAAGGGAATATCTTTTGCTTCTTCCAGATCTCCCCAAATATTGTCGTACACGATTTCTGCAAGAGAACCTCTTGTTACCAATCCAATCAATTTCCCTTTTTGATCTACGACCGGGATATTTTTAAATCCGATTTTCAACATACGTTGAACAGTATCACGCAACAATGTGCCCGAACGGACAAAGCGGATTTCACCTTGCATCACATCACCAACACTGGTCGCTGTTCTGCGGTAACGGTCAATGTCTTCCAGTCCTACCATTCCTTTTAAAACACCTGAGTCATCAGTAACAAATAAGGTATCTACTTTACGGTCGCGCATCAATCGAATAGCATCTTGTAAAGATTTCCCTGGAGTTACAGAAACGGGATTTTTGATCATGATTTGGTCAACAGTCTGAATGGAAGGTCTAGCTTGCAATAAGCGGTCTTCTCCGAGGAAATCTTCAACAAATTGATTTGCGGGGTTGGCTAAAATATTTTCAGGAGTGTCAAATTGCACCACTTGACCATTCTGCATAATGACAATACGGTCAGCCAATTGCAATGCTTCGTCCATATCGTGAGTAACAAAAACAACGGTGCGTCCCATCTCTTCTTGAAGGTGCTTGACCAATTCTTGCAAAGCATCTCTCGTGATCGGGTCTAACGCACCAAAAGGTTCATCCATGAGAATAATATCCTGATCAGCAGCTAATGCCCGAATAACACCAATCCGTTGTTGTTGCCCTCCAGAAAGTTCATTAGGGTAACGATCTAAGAACTCTTTAGGCAGATCCACTCGTTTGATCAATCTTTCTGCTCTTTCCCTTTTCTTTTCCTCTGGCCATTTCAACAATTTCGGAACCAAAGTAATGTTTTCATAAACCGTCATATGCGGCATAAGTCCGATTTGTTGAATCACATAGCCGATTCCTCTACGCAGTTCAACTGCATCCTTCTTCATGATATCTTCCCCATCAATCAGAATTTGGCCTTTACTAGGTTCGATCATGCGATTGATCATCCGCATAGAAGTTGTTTTCCCACTCCCACTCGTTCCAATAAAAACAATAAACTCCCCATCATTAAAGGTTAAATTTATATTTTCTACTGCTTTTGTGCCGTCTTTATATATTTTAGATACATTCTTAAATTCGATCAATTTAGTCCACCTCTTTAGGTTTTATTTTTAATTGTACTTTATACAAGTGTTGCATAAATGGAAAGAAATTACAAATAATCTGCTCAAACACAAGTTTTCATAACATTTTCAAAATAAACTGCTTCATTTACAAGGATGCAAAAAAAGGAAGTAGTTGATTAACCTGCTTCCTTTTGATAGCCTTTACTTATTATAAAATCGGTGACAATAAACGTGAGAAACTTTGTTTGAATTTGACCCATGAAGATTGTTTTTCGATTAATTCCCTCGTAAATAAATAACTTTTTTCCATATCTTTAAAGAAATAAGCTTCTTGTTGCTTGGCTATTGCCGGGTCATACATGAAAGCATTTACTTCAAAATTCAGTTTAAAACTTCGGATATCAAAGTTGGCTGTACCCACTGAGCAGATTTCTCCGTCGATGACGATCGTTTTACTGTGCAGGAATCCATTATCATAGATGTACACTTCTGCTCCCGCATCTACCATTTGCGCTGCATACGATAACGTAGCTTGGTAAATAAAAGGATGGTCCGGCTTATTGGGAATCATAATTTTAACATCTATTCCCGACATAATAGCTATTTGCAACGTTTCAATCAGTGCATCATCTGGCACAAAATAAGGGGTTTGGATATAAACAGTTTTATCTGCCATACTGATCATTTTGATGTACCCTTTTTTTATTTGTTGGATCTCTGTATCTGGACCACTGGATACGATCTGCAGGTTGGTTTTCCCTTTTCGTTGGATATAAGGAAAATACCTCTCTTCATATTCTATTTTATTGGTAGGTACAGCTGCATTCCAGTCCATGATAAACCTACTTTGCAAGGCCAGCACTCCATTTCCGATTATTTTTAAATGAGTATCTCGCCAATAGCCGAATTTCTTGTCTTTGCCCAAGTATTCGTCTCCTACATTAAAGCCGCCGATATACCCGATTTTTCCATCGATAACGACAATTTTGCGATGATTTCGGAAGTTAATTCGAAAATTGATCAAGCCCAATTTTGATCCAAAAAAGGTCTCGACTTGTCCGCCTAATTCTTTTAATTTTTTAAATGAAGCCAGTTTCAAAGCGCGAGAGCCTAATGCATCGTAAATGACCAAGACTTCTACGCCTGCTGCTGCTCTATCTTCTAAAGCTTTCAACACCATATTTCCTATCTGATCATTATGAAATATGTAATAAATCATATGAATATGATTTTCTGCTTTGTAAATATCGCGAATCAGCGATTTAAATTTTTCTTTGCCGTCTGTAAACATTTCTACGACATTTCCTTTTGTTAACATGGATTCGCTGCTTTCCAAAAACAAACTGGTAATTTCTTTCGAATCCTCAGTGGACTGTTGGCTAGACAACAATTTTTCTTCTTCGATCAGCATTTGTTTCTGAGCTTCCACCAACTCTGGCATACCGATACTTTCTTGAGCTTGTATATCAAAAATCTTTTCTCTGGAGATCTTTTTGCCAATAAAAAAATAAATGATAAATCCTATACCCGGCAAAAAGTTTAATACCAGCAACCACGCCCAAGTAGCTGCAATATCTCTCTTTTCTCGAAACACTGTAACAGCTGCAAATACAGTATTGACCGTTAATAACAATGAAATAAAATAAAAAACGTAGTTCATTAAAGCTCACATCTCTTTCCAACATTCTTATTCTTCAAATAAAAACACTACTCATTGAACACATAGATATCGACTTGTCGTGTCATCACCTTAGCTATCATACTCTTTTTTTCTCATCAGCCATAGTAAGAAAGGACATTTTTTCTTTTATCCACTCTCCCAGCATCCGTTCCATAGCTGATTCGCCTTTTACAGGGTACATAGTTGCGGTTTTCTGCAATTCATTATAATATTCTATAGCTTTAGAGTAATTTCGTTGATGGAAAGCTTCATAAGCCATCATTAACCGTTTCTTATTCGGCAAATAAGTCGTCATTTTAATGTATTTCTGTAATTCATTGGTATAAAATTTCTTCACTATGAACGGGTCAGCATCTTGAATCAACTCTAAAAACAAGCGTTCACAAGTTAATTCATTCTTATATAACACTGACATTTCTTCTATATACGGATCAAAAGCTGTTAAGCATAGTCTCGCTTCTTCAAATTTCAACTGATCTATATACCAGTTATATTCCAATAAATACATGGCGACTTTTAAAGGATTGGAATAGTCTTTTTCTCCTTCTAATTGAAGAGTTGTTAGCGGAATATCTTTCACTCGTTTTCCTTGTGTCATCAAAGCATTTATTTTGAGTTGGGTGTAAAAAGCGTATTTATTTTTCTGATTTTTTAACAACAAATACAAATTGTAGCCATCATTTGGTATGCCTCCCATTTTCATCGGAATTCCATTGGTTGCTGCTGTAAACAAACCTGCCAATGCAAAAGCACTCCAAATTATCGTCAAGACAGGTGAAAAAAATACACCGTTAAAGATTAGCCCAAATAGTGCGATAGAAAGCACTGCATTCACTAAAACTCCGCCTAAATTATATAACACAAATGGAAAATCACCCTCGTTATATGCAGGAGGGGACATCAAACATTGCCCTCCTGTACCAGGTAAGTTCATTCGTTTTTGTTGGATACTTCCTTCTTCTTTGACAAATGTCAAGGAACCTATTCGGAAAGAAACATAAGCATAGCCGGTCATCAACCCAAATACCAAATGACCCATTTCATGAAGTAAAATATGTATCAAATAACTGATAAAAAAAGCTATGAACCCAATAAACAACAGACTTAAATTTAATTCAATTGCATCAGTTTCCAAAAATACTCCTGCAACAAAGCCAATTGTTAAACCGACAATTGCTGAACCTCCCATTACAAGAATCACGGTACTCCACTGGGATTTCTTTCTTTCACTTTTATTTTTTGTCATATGTGCTTCACTTCCTTATGGGTTGGTTGATGCAGTCTCCTAAAAAGGATAACATTACTTATTTAGTATGTACTAGTCGAAAAAAAAGTCAATCATAATTTTGACCGACAACCCTTTTTAGCTTCAAAAAAAGACGAGATAGTAATATCCCGTCCTTTGATCTTGTATTAAAGTGTTGCGGATGAAAATAATTGTGGGGCTGTTTTTTTGATCGCTATCAGTAAGATGCTGACTACGACCGCTGTGATTACTCCACTCAAAATCTGTGTCACGAAAGAATACAATAAAGCACTCATCCCTTCTGGTGCGTAGCTGCCCCAGAAATAATAACCTGCTACAAAATGCCAGAAGAACCGTGCCATCGTACCGGAAAATGTTCCCAGAACAATATACAGATTCAATTTAACCGTCTGATCGGTTTGACTGAGCGAATGGATTTTAGCAGCAAATAATCCTCCGAAACCTGCAAAGGCAAAGGCAATAAAATATTCAATAAATCCTTGTAAAGGACTTAGAATATAGGCATTACCAATTACAAAATGCAAGATCCCCCATAAAAAACCAGCATAAACTGCTGGAACAAAACCTCTCCTAAACGCATAAAGCGTGAGAGGCACCATCCCTAATGAAACTGTAAAAGACGGACCGATATTTGTTGGGATAAGCGATAATACAATGGCTAAAGCAGCTATAATCGTCCCTTCTATCCACACACCAAACTTTTTGTTGCGCATAAAAAAACCTCCTTTATAATTTGAACAATGCCAAACAACAAAGGAGGAGATCACTTGAGTAATTAGACTACATACTTTTGTGCTCTGTCACAATTCCTACGCTCGTGCTAACGAACAGGTTCGAAGGGTCAGAATCATCGATTCAATCTCAGCTTAAAAAAGCACCCCTTTGTGATGGACGTTCATTCAGTTTTTACCTATTCACTATACCGAATATTTCAACCCTTGTCAATACTGCTCTCCGGGTTGAAACGATTTGATTAGTCTAACTTTTTAGCTAATACAAATTCTATACTGTCCCCTATGTTGATCCGTTGTTGAGTATTTGAAAAACCTGATTGAATATACAGCATTTGACTGCTGATATTGTCTATAGAGACAGACAACACAATTTCGTTGATCATGGGATAATGATAGCGCACATAGTCGGGCAGCAGTTCTAAAGACTTTTTAGCATATCCTTCTCCTTGATAATTCAAATCAATCGAATGTGCTCTAAATAGAATTGCTTTTGGATTGTCTGTAAAAGTGGACACCCCTACTCCAAGTTGAAGGATAAAAAAACCAATCAATTCCTGCCCCTTTAAAATCAAAATCGGGTGTTTTTCAGTTTCATGCATACTCTCGGTTAAAGCATCCATTGGCTTAACAATATAAGAATTTGAATCAATGGCATAATTTTCTAATTTTGGAGCATCTTCTATAACCGCTTCTCTTAGAATTATCTTTTCCATAGCCCTTCACCTTGCCTTTTTCATTATTCTTTTTCAGTATAAGAATAACAGACAGGACTAATAAATGTCTCTTGAAACGTTCTTAATTTCTCTGATTTGCAATACTCTGATTACTTCAACCCATCCCACTCCAAATAAAATTCTTGCAAAAACTGTTCCATAAACTGGTGTCTGTTTTCAGCAAAAGATCTTCCTGTTTGAGTATTCATCGTGTCTTTCAACTTTAATAATTTTTCATAAAAATGCATGATCGCTGTATCTTCTCCAGATCGATACTCTTCGTAAGATACCCCTTCTCTCGGCATTTTAGAAGGATCATGAATCAACCGACCACGGGAACCCGAATAAGCCATTGTTCTGGCAATACCGATTGCTCCAATGGCATCTAACCGATCTGCATCTTGCACGAGTTTTCCCTCTATAGAAGTCATCTCTATTTTATTGGTTCCACCTTTATAGGACAAGTTCAGCACAATAAATAAAAGAGACTCTTTTTCGGCGTGGGTTAAAGATAGCTGATTCAACCAATCGGTTAATTTTTTTTCTCCTGCTTCAGGTGTCTCATTTAATTTTTCATCTGGGACATCATGCAGCAATGCAGCCATCTCACAAATAAAAGCATCTACTTCCCCGGGTTCTTCAGCTGCCATTTGCAAGGCTAGATTACGTACACGATGAATATGCCACCAATCATGTCCGGAAGCGTCTTTCTTCAATAACTGAAAGACAAACTGTTCTGTCTGCTTTAAAATCTCTTTTTGAAGGTCTGTTTTCATATTTTGTCCTCTCTAAACTTTTTGGGTTCTTCATCTTCTAGCGTTGGTAGAGAAATTTCCTCCAGCCTATGGGGTTGCTTATGGACCGCCATGGGACCGCCTTGAGCTGAAAACCACATCTCAAGACTTGCAAGCTTCAAACTTAGCGTAACGGCTAAAGCCTAACGCTAAGTAATTCCCATTGCTTCCTTTTCCATGGCTACAAGCAACCCCATAGTCCTCCATAAATTTCTAGGAATGAGCTTCTAAAAAGTTTAGAATTAATTTTTTTACTTACCAACGTCAAATATTGTAGAACCACTTTTTGAACGACCCATTAAGGGTTTTAAATAAGGCTAGGACAAATGTCCTAGCCTATGCCTTAATTTATCTTCTGCGTTTTGAATTGCTGACTTCCATAATGATCGGTAAGATAACCGGTCTTCTGCGTGTCTTATCGAACAAGAATTTGCTTAATGAGTCTCTGATGTCTTGCTTCAAAGCTCCCCATTCAAATTCATTTTGCTGTAAGTTCTCTTCAACGACTTTTTGGACCATTTCGCTGCTTTGTTCAATCAATTGCGTATTTTCTTTGACGTATACAAAACCACGAGTCATGACTTGTGGACCAGACGTAATTTCTTTTGTTTTACGATTAATTGTCACCACAGCGATCAGAATCCCATCTTGAGACAATAGCTTACGGTCACGCAAGACAATATTTCCAATATCCCCGATTCCAATACCGTCTACCATAGTATTCCCAGATTCTACTTGACCAGACATTGTCAAGCGGTTATGAGAATATTCCATGATATCTCCTTTGCCAGGAATAATGATATTTTTATATGAGATCCCTACTTCATGAGCCAAGTCAGCATGAGCTGCTAACATACGGTACTCTCCCGTTACAGGGATGAAGTACTTCGGTTGGATCAAGTTAATCATCAACTTCAGATCGTTCGGTGTAGCATGTCCAGAAGCTTTCAGATTATCGGTGATTTGTTTCACTTCTCCACCAGCACGGTAAACCATATTTTCAGTAGTGGCTACTGTAACTTCCATTTCATTTGAAGGGCTAGTCACGATATAAACTAGATCGCCTTCTTTGATATTCACTTGCGGATGCTTGCCTTTTGCCATACGTTGTAAGGTTTGGATCGGTTCGCCGGTGCTCCCTGTTTCAAGTACAACGATTTCTTGGTCTTCGTATTTTTCAATCTCTTTTACAGAAACGATCAATTCATCGCTTGGCAATTGCAATTTGTCTAATTTTAATGCTTTGTCGACAATCTCTTCCAAATGTTTTCCGGTAATAAAGATTTTACGATTGGAACGATGTGCTGCGTCCAATACTTGTTGGATTCTTAGAATATTGCTGGCCACAGCGGCCACAATGATTCGTCCATTTGTATTTTGGAAAGTATCCAATACTTCTTCAGCAACTTTCAATTCACTCACATTTTCAACAGGACTTTCAGCTTCACTAGAATCACTTAACAGTGCCAATACATTGCTTCTGCCGATATCGCTGATGCGGTTTAAATCTGTTTTATACATCGGTTTAGCACTCTGATCAAACTTAAAGTTTCCTGTATAGACAATGCTGCCTTCATCCGTTTTAACAACGATTCCGACAGAATCAGGGATAGAGTGAGTGGTTCTAAAGAAACTCACTACTGCGTTGCCAAATTCAATTTCGGTATGCTCATCGACTACATGGTAATCATCAAAATGAGCCACTTGTCCTTTTTCTTCGACACTCATTTTAGCTAACGCCATTGTTAATTCAGTACCAAATACCGGCACATTGAATTTTTGCAGAAAATACGGTAAAGCTCCTATAGAATCTTCATGTCCATGTGTTAAGAACACTGCAGTAACACGATCTTTATTTGCTTCTAAATAATCAAAATTTGGAATGACAACATCGATTCCAAATAATTCTGTTTCTGGATACATCAATCCGCAATCCAGAACAAAAATTTCTTCATCTACTTCCACAACGTACATATTTTTACCATTTTCACGCACGCCACCAAGTGGAATGATTTTAACTTTACTCATTACTTCACCTCTTTGGTTTTCTTTCATTACATTGTTGATACTTTTATGGATAACAAATTGCTAAGATACTTTCTTTTTCTTCAGGCGTACATTCTACTAAAGGCAATCTCAATCCTCCAACAGCTACCCCATTGTGATTCAACACACATTTTGTGGGTGCCGGAGAAGGAACAGAAAACAAACTGTCCATTTTTGGTAACAGCTCAGCAGATAGTTCAGCCGCTCGTTTCAATTGCCCGTCTTCTAAAGCGTCGTACATCTCGGACATTTCTTTACCAAATACTTGACTGGCTACCGAAACCACCCCATTGGCTCCAATGGCTTTAGCTGGAAGGGATAAATTATCTTCACCGGTGTAAACCAAAAAGTCTTCAGACGTATGTGAGATGATTTGGCTCATCGCATCCAACCCTGCACATTCTTTGATCCCTATCACATTATCAATGCCAGATAAACGAATAGTCGTTTCTGGATCTATCGACACACTGGTTCTGCCTGGAACATTGTAGATCATGATTGGTAATGCGGTACTTTTGGCTACAGCTTCAAAGTGAGCGAATAATCCAGCTTGATTCGGCTTGTTATAATATGGAGTAACAACCAATGCTGCATCGATACCGTTGATTTTTTCCACTTCTTGCGTAAAAGAAATCGTTTCAGCAGTATTGTTTGAACCAGTCCCTGCAATAATGGGAATACGTCCAGCAACATATTCAACCGTTTTTTGATACAAAGCCAATTTTTCGTCATGGGAAAGGGTTGGTGATTCGCCTGTTGTGCCACCGACCACGATTCCTTCAGTGCCTGTTGAAATTAAGTATTCGATAAATCTTTTTAATTGTTCATTGTCTACTTTATTTTCTTGATCAAAAGGAGTGACCATTGCTGTAATGATTCTTGCACGTTGAATATCCAAACTCTCACCTTCCTGTAATGCGATTTTTTTACGCTTTGACGCTTAATAAACCTAATTCATGCATTTTTTCGGCTATTTGTACCGAATTCCATGCCGCACCTTTTAATAAATTATCGGATACGATCCACATATGATAACCAGCTTCATCGTCTAAATCTTTTCGAATACGACCGACAAACACTTCTTTTTCGCCCTGTGTAGCTAATGCGGTGGGATAAAGCTGTTGAGTCGGGTCATCTTGAAGAATGATTCCGGGAGCTTCATTTAGCAACGATTGAATTTGTTCCACTGAAGCTGTTTCATCTTTCACTTCAATATAAACGGATTCTGAATGGCCAAATACCACTGGGATCCGCACACATGTAGCGGATACTTTGATTGCATCGTCTCCCATGATTTTTTTGGTTTCATTCGTCATTTTCCATTCTTCTTTTGTATACCCCTCTTCATCAAAGACATCGATTTGAGGCAACGCGTTGAATGCGATTGGAAAATGCTTCTTGTCTCCACCAGAAGGCAGGATATGAGCTTCGTACGGCTCATCGTTCAACATGTGCTGTGCTTGAGCATGCATTTCTTTTAGAGCAGCATTTCCAGCACCACTGACTGCTTGATAGGTAGAAACAATCACTCGCTTCAGCCCAAATTTATTTCGTATCGGATGTAAGGCTGCTACCATTTGAATGGTCGAGCAATTAGGGTTCGCAATGATTCCTTGGTGATGTTTTAAAGCTTCAGCATTCACCTCAGGTACAACCAAAGGAACTTTTGGATCCATACGGTATGCACTCGTATTATCGATTACGATTGCTCCGCGCTTCACGGCTTCAGGAGCAAATTGTTTTGATATGTCTCCTCCCGCACTAAATAATGCAATATCGATTCCATCAAATGATTCATTGGTTGTTTCTTGAATTTCAATTTCTTCGCCATTAAAAAGTAGTTTTTTCCCAGCTGAACGTTTAGAAGCCAATAAGGTTACCTCTTTGATTGGAAAAGCTGCGTTTTCCAACATTTTGATCATTTTGGTTCCCACTGCTCCAGTGGCTCCAACTACTGCAACTGAATACCCATTCATAACTTTCACTCCTGATCGATTACTATTTAACTTATATTGATGCTTTCGAATAATACCCTTACTCATTTTAGCATAATTACTGGCGAAATCATACCAAACAAAATCTTTAGGCAGCTGCTGACAGGATTTGAACTCTCTATTTTTTTATTTCTCTCTATTTTCTTTATAATGGCAGTGAAGTATTCTGATCACTCGTCTATAGAAACAAAAACAGAAAGGATGAAGTACAGATGATTTCAAAAGAACACAAAGAATCATTTACATTAACAGAACAACTCCACCATTCCATCGTTTCTGGTGAGATGTTAACTCATTGGAAGTACCAGAACATTAAAAACTCAGCCTTCTATCCTTCTGTGCATTATGCCATCTCGATGCATGATTATGGCTGGCAAAACTTTGATAAACAGCCTTTTTGGAACGATCGAACTCAGCAACCTTATTCTTTTATCGACTTTCCTATGATGGCAAAATTAGTCCTTTATCAACATGGGATAGATGTAATAGAAAAAGAAATCCCTATGCGGCTCTCTTGTGCAGCTGTCATTATCAAAACTTTTTTGCTGAAGAAAAAGCTGCTGCTGCTAAACAATTTGTGCAGCATGAGGAACAGCGTCAGTTCCAGATCAAAAAGACTTTGCCTCATTTCGATGAAGCACAATTTTTGTATCATTTTGGGTTGCTTAATCTCTTAGATGGGATCTCTCTTTTTGCAGCGATCACTGAACCAGAAACTGATAAGGAAACTACTCACCCATTTTTCAAAGACGGGTTGGAGATTCCTGACGTTTTAGGTTTAACGGACGAACGGATAAAATTGAATTAGGTAGATGAAAAAACCATAGAGATCGACCCCTTTCCTTTTGAAGAATCTTTCAGTTGTACGTTTAAACAAAAAGAACTTGCTAAAGAAACTATTATTCAAGACGGCTTTCTTGAAGCTTATGCAGAACAACCTTACAAATGCGTTTCTATCCGCCTAACGCCAACTGAAGAGTAAAAAAGAGAAGATCGTACTGAAAAACTCAGTACGGTCTTCTCTTTGGTTCATTAGTTTGATTCCGTTTTTTCTTGTTCGTCATCTGCCATCAATACTTTGTGTGAAAGATTGATGCGTCCTTGACGGTCAATTTCAATAACTTTAACTTCTATTTTATCTCCAATATTGACCACGTCTTCTACTTTTGCTACACGTTTAGTGTCTAATTGAGAAATATGCACTAAACCATCTTTACCTTTAGCAATTTCAACAAATGCACCAAATTTTTCAACACGTTTGACAGTACCGTTGTAGATTTGACCTACTTCAATATCTTTTGTCAATTCTTCAATGATTTCTTTGGCACGTTGAATCATTTCAGCGTCATCAGAAGCAATGCTGACTTTTCCATCTTGATCGATATCGATTTTTACGCCAGTTTCTTCAATGATAGCATTGATTTGGTCTCCGCCGCGGCCAATAACTACTTTGATTTTTTCTGGTTTGATTTGCATCATTTCGATTTTTGGAGCATACTTGCTCAATTCTTTGCGTGGTTCAGAAATAGTAGACACTAATTCATCTAAAATCTCCATACGAGCTTTTTTAGCTTGAGTCAATGCTTCAGTTAGGATTTCTTGAGTGATACCTTGGATTTTGATATCCATTTGCAATGCTGTGATTCCTTCAGCAGTTCCAGCAACTTTAAAGTCCATATCGCCTAAGTGGTCTTCCAACCCTTGGATATCGGTTAAAACAGTGTGGTTGTTTCCATCACTGACTAATCCCATTGCAATACCAGCAACTGGAGCTTTGATCGGTACACCGGCATCCATCAATGCTAAGATTCCTGCACAAATACTTGCTTGAGAAGAAGAACCATTTGATTCCAACACTTCTGAAACAACACGGATCATGTAAGGGAAATCTTTTTCATTAGGGATTACTTGAGCCATAGCTCGTTCGCCTAAAGCACCATGCCCAATTTCACGTCTACCTGGCGCACGGCCACGGCCAGTGCTACCAACTGAGAATTGAGGGAAATTGTAATGATGAATAAATCGTTTGCTTTCTTCAATGCCTAAGCCATCAATAATTTGATGTTCTCCTAGAGGCGCTAAAGTTGCAATAGACAACGCTTGAGTCTGTCCACGTGTGAATAAACCAGAACCATGAGCTCTTGGTAAAACACCTGTTTCAGAAGCTAATGGACGAATCTCATCGATTTTACGACCATCTGGGCGAATTTTATCTTCCGTAATCAAACGGCGTACTTCATCTTTTTCCAGATCTTCAACAATTTTCTTGACTTCTTTTTTGATACGAGCTGCTTCATCATGATCAGCGTATTTAGCTTCAAAAAAGGCAACCGCTTCTTTTTTAACGGCTTCTGTTTGTTCAGCACGTTCTTGTTTGTCAAAGATTTGGATCGCATTGACCATTTTTTCTTTGTAAGCTGCTTGTACTTCTTCTTGCACATCTGCATCTACTTCTAATAATAAAACTTCCATTTTTTCTTTTCCAACAGCTGATTGGATTTCTTCTTGGAAGGCTACTAATTTTTTGATTTCTTCATGACCGAACATCAGCGCTTCTAACATGCCTTCTTCAGACACTTCAGCAGCTCCACTTTCAACCATGTTGATAGCTGTTTTTGTCCCAGCTACTGTTAACTGGATATCAGACTCTTCATCTTGTTGAACAGATGGGTTAATGATCAATTCACCATTCACACGGCCAACATTTACTCCGGCAATAGGACCATTAAATGGAATATCAGAAACAACCAAAGCCAAAGATGATCCAAGCATTGCCGCCATTTCTGGAGAGCAGTCTTGTTCAACAGACATAACGGTATTCGTGATTTGGACTTCATTACGGAATCCTTCTGCAAACATTGGACGAATCGGGCGGTCAATTAAACGAGCTGTCAATGTAGCATTTTCGCTAGGGCGGCCTTCACGTTTGATGAATCCTCCTGGGATTTTCCCTACGGCATACATTTTTTCCTCATAGTTTACTGTTAGTGGAAAGAAATCCACATCCATTGCATCTTTGCTGGCAACAGCAGCTGTTAAAACAACCGTGTCTCCATAACGAACCAAAACGGCTCCATTTGCTTGCTTAGCTAACTGTCCTATTTCCACTGTTAAAGGACGGCCGCCAAGTTCGGTTGTAAAAACTTGTTTTTCTGTCATGTGTTGTTCTCCTTTTTTCCGAGAACTATTGGTATCCATGCAATCTACTAAACAAATGTCAGTATTTAATGTTTAAACGCTCACATTTGCATAGTAGGATAACGGATAGATCAACGTTCTCTTTGTATAAGTGATTTCTACTGCTTAACTAGCTGGTAAGCTAAACGCCTAGCTACACTCTCTCAAAAAACGAGTTGCGAAAAGCAGTCTATACGTCCTATAAACTAATACCAACTGTCAGGTAAATAGCACCTGTCTGTTGGTATTTTCTTATAGGCGAAAGGCTAAACGCTTTTCGTCACTCTCTCGAAAAAAAGCGAGATTCCTTAGAACCCCGCTTTTAATATAGACAAACGGATCTTAACGACGTAAGCCTAAGCTCTTGATTAATTCACGGTAACGTGCAACATCGTTGTTACGTAAGTAAGCTAACAAGTTACGACGGTGACCGATTTTTTTCATCAATCCACGGTAAGAATGGTGGTCTTTTTTATGAGTACGTGCGTGCTCATTTAAGTGGTTGATTTCGTCTGTCAATACAGCAATTTGTACTTCTGGAGAACCAGTATCTCCTTCGTGTCTTGCGTATTGTTTGATGATTTCGTTTTTGCGTTCTTTAGAAATAGCCATTTCTAAACACCTCTTTCTGATTTTTTCCTTTTACTGAGAAGTCGTTGGTGAATCGTACAACCAAGTAAAAGGTCTGTGCTTAGCGCACATCTAAATACTACAGAACTTTCTCTTAAAATGCAAGTATTAATCTGGTAATTCCCCTCATTTTACCGAGTTCTTTTTGACACCATTATATTTTGTATTCCGCTCTAATCTCAAGAATAGTATCTCGTAAGTTAGCCGCTTTTTCAAAATCTAATGCTTTAGCAGCAGCTCTCATTTCAAGCTCCATTGTTTCTACAAGCTGAACTCGCTCAGCTTTATTTAATTTCGAAATTTTCCTTACTGGAATATCTTTCGTTTCGTCCACTGCAGTAGTAATAGAAATCAAATCACGAACTTCTTTTTTGATCGTTTTCGGAACAATTCCATGATCGGTATTGTATTGCATTTGAATAGAACGGCGGCGATCTGTTTCATCTATAGCATACCGCATCGAATCAGTGATTCTGTCTGCGTATAGAATTACTTTACCATTCTCATTACGTGCTGCACGCCCGATAGTTTGGACCAGTGAACGTTCACTTCTTAAGAACCCTTCTTTATCCGCATCTAAAATAGCGACTAAAGACACTTCCGGCACATCGAGTCCCTCTCTCAATAAGTTGATTCCGATCAGAACGTCAAATACACCTAAACGTAAATTCCGGATGATTTCTGTTCGTTCTAGAGTCTTCACATCACTATGCAAGTATTCTACCTTTAAGCCGATCTCTTTTAAATAATCCGATAGGTCTTCGGACATTTTTTTAGTCAAGGTTGTAATAAATACCCGTTCATTTTTCTCGATCCGTTCATTAATTTCACCAATCAAATCATCGATTTGACCTTCAATCGGATGAATTTCGATAACAGGATCCAATAACCCGGTAGGACGAATAATCTGTTCTACCACACCATTGGTCCGTTCTAATTCATAAGGACCTGGAGTAGCTGAAATGTACATAATTTGATTGACATGCTCTTCAAATTCTTCTAATCGTAACGGACGATTATCTAAAGCGCTCGGCAGACGAAATCCATGTTCAATTAATTGTTGTTTTCTAGCTCTATCTCCGTTGTACATCCCTCTGATTTGAGACATCGTGATATGTGATTCATCCACTACAAATAATGAATCATCTGGAAAGAAGTCTAATAATGTATACGGAGATTCTCCTGGTTTCCGACCGTCCATATGGCGGGAATAATTCTCGATCCCTGGACAATACCCCATTTCCAAGAGCATTTCAATATCATAATTGGTTCGTTGTTCAAGACGTTGCGCTTCCAGCAGCTTATTTTCTGCGCGCAATTCTTTGAGTCTCGCATCTAATTCTGCTTGAATAGTTCCTACTGCGTGACGTGTTTGTTCATCATTGGCCACAAAGTGTGTAGCCGGAAAAACAGCTACGAATTCTACGTCTGCTTTGACTTCTCCGGTCAAAACATCCACTTCACGGATACGCTCGATCTCGTCTCCAAAAAATTCCACTCGCACGGCTTCACTATCTCTAGACGCTAAAAAGATCTCCACGACATCACCCCGAACCCGAAAACGTCCACGTTGAAAATCAATATCGTTTCGTTCAAATTGCATTTCGATCAATTTACGCAGCATGTCATCTCGACTGATCTCCATCCCAACTCGTAAAGACAAGACAAATTCTTTATAGTCCAATGGGTTTACCAATCCATAGATACAAGAAACTGAGGCTACAACAATCACATCTCGTCTATCGATCAATGAACTGGTAGCGGAATGACGTAATTTATCAATTTCATCATTGATACTGGCTTCTTTTTCAATGAATGTATCTGTTTGAGGAACATACGCTTCCGGTTGATAATAATCGTAGTAACTTACAAAATATTCTACCGCATTATTAGGGAAAAATTCTTTAAATTCACTATATAATTGTCCAGCTAATGTTTTATTGTGTGCAATGACCAATGTGGGTCTATTCACTTCTTGAATGACGTTGGAAACCGTAAATGTCTTCCCAGTTCCTGTTGCACCAAGTAATGTTTGCTCTTTAACTCCTGTTTGGAGCCCTTTAACCAACTGTTTGATAGCTTCAGGCTGGTCCCCACCAGGTTGATATTGAGAAACTAGTTCAAATCTTTTTTCTGACATATAATCTCCTCGCTTCTGCATGACTCACAACACAAATATCTCCTTTATATTCTAGCACTGAACGTATGTTCTTACAAGGTAAAGGGCCGTTATAACAAATGAGGTGTTACATAGTTTTGACAACAACCACTCGTTAGTTGGATAACCCCACTCTTCCCTAACCGAATAATTCTGGTCGGCAAAGCCTAAAACACAAAAACTCTGCTGGATAGGGTCAACCTATCCAACAGAGTTTTTGTGTTTTGTGAGTTGTTTGTAATGAACTTTTGGCGATCGTCAAAAGTTTTGAAATGAACTTGCAGCACTAGATCAAGCTACCACACAACAAAAAAGAGCCTGGAACACCAGACCCGATTCATTGGATTATTTAGCTAATTTAGCTGATAAACGAGATTTATCGCGAGCTGCTTTGTTTTTGTGGATTAATCCTTTAGATGCAGCCATATCAATTGATTTAACTGCACTGTTGAATAAAGCATTTGTGTTGCTGTCTCCAGCTTCAACTGCTTTTTCAAATTTTTTCACAGCTGTACGCATTGAGCTTTTTTTAGTGTTGTTTAAAACTGCTGCTTTTTCATTCGTACGAACACGTTTAATTGCTGATTCGATGTTTGGCATTTAGTACACCCCTCTTTCCTTATAGAACAACTAAAATAATTGTAAAATTATTTCAACATCGTTTATTATACCGGATGAATCTCTTGAATGCAATATTAAAGTGTAAAGTTTTTTTACTTGATAGGATAGAATAATGAATTTTTCTTATTTCTGTCTCCCTATTCCTTTTCCCTCAGCAAATTGCAAGATAAACAATTCAAATTGCATTTTACGATCTCCCTGACCCGTTTTCAATCGGTATTCCGTTTCGATCAATCCTTCAAACGCTTCAGTTAATGTACGCTCATCATGCTTTCTAATCTGCTGGCTAGCCAATTTCACTCGAAATGGATGAACTTTCAGAGTTGTCGCAATTTCGTTTTGCTGGAATCCCTGTTTCGTTAAAATAAATACTTGGATCAACAAACGAAATTGATTCGTCATGATCGCATTGATTTTAATAGGGTCTTCTTTTTGCAACAACAATTCTTGGTACAGATCCAGTGCTGATCCTGCTTGTTTTTTCAACACCATTTCATTTAAAGCGAAGATATTTTGTTCCAGTGATTTCGAAATCAATTCTTCAACAGCCGGCTTAAGTATTTTTTTAGACTCCATTGCATATAAAAACAACTTCGGCAATTCTCCAACTGCCGTACTTAAATTGGCATCTGTCAATTGAATCATCGTATCAAAAGCTTCAGGCGTAATTGTATAGCCTTCGTTTGCAATTGTATCTTGCAAAAATTTCCGAGTGTCTTTTTCTGACAACGCTGCTATATCAATCGTTGTTGCTGATTTTTTGAGCTGCTTGACGACTTTCTTTCGTTGATCTAGTTTTTCATATGGGGCAAAGAAAACCAATACAGTCGAAGGCGACGGATGTTGTAAATAATCCACTAATCCCTCGATATCATGCTCAATTTTTTGCTTGGCCTTTTCACCCGTTAAAAATACTGGGCGGTTGACGAAAATCAACCGGCGTTCCCCAAAAAACGGAATACTTTCCGCATCATTCAGCACTGTACTTAACGGTGTTTCTTCCATATCAAATGAACTGAAATTCAAATCCATTTCATCAGGAGAAATCACATGCTCAATGAAAGCTTTTTTTAACTTATCCGCTAAATAGTTCTCCGTTCCGAGCACCAAGTATACCGCAGATAATTCTTTTTTAGTTATCTTAGCCAGTTCAGTTGTATAATTCAACTTCTTCCCCACTTTCTATATCTCTTTAATCGTACAAATTGCATCGCTAGAAAGCAAGTCTATTTTGCCTATTTTTACATTAGAAGTTGGTTGCACTCTGTAAGATCGTATTAAACCGTCCTAATGGATCAAACCACAGATAAGGAAAGTAAACATAGTGAATGGCTCCCTGTTTATCTGTCCGGTAGATTTTTAGGTTCTCTTGTTCCAATACATCAAGCACTTCAGTATGGGGATGACCAAACTGATTGTTTAACTTAGCGGAAATCAGCGCCACTTGAGGTTCTAACCGCTGTACAAAAAGTTCACTCGTAGAGGTATTGCTGCCATGATGACCCACTTTCAAAATATCTGCTTTTAACCCAGGAAACTGATCTAACAATTCTTTCTCTTCCTCGATCCCCATATCTCCAGTAAACAGCCAATTGTAAGCGCCAATCTTGCCATACAATACAAGTGAATCTTCATTTTCCCCCGTCCCCGTCTCAAATGGCCACACCACATATAAAGAGGAAGTCACTTTGAATGGTGTCTCGCGGTCAGCTAATACACCAGTAAGAGCAACTCCGTTTTTCTTGAGGACTTGAGCTGTATCAGAAAACAATTCTTTTTGCTCCGTTCCTGCCGAGTAAATTACTTCCTCAATGGGCAGCTCATCGGCTAATTCAGCTAATGCCTGAATATGATCGGCGTCACCATGCGTTGCAAAAACACGATCTAAATGTCTAATGCCTTTTGCTTTCAACAAAGGGATCAGATTTCTATTGGCAACAGTTGACGGTTGTTGTTTTTCGGTCCATTCTTCTCGTTCAAAAGAAACCGTCCCTCCAGTATCGATTAAGTAGTTTCCTTTTCCGAAAGGTTCTTTAATAAGAATCGCATCTCCTTGACCCACATCAATAACGATCACTTCTGTTATAGGAGAATACGCTTGGTATTGAGCCACGACTATTAAAGCAACCAATGCAACAACAGATGCTTTTCCAATGCCTTTTTTTGTCTCAAGAGCAATAAACCAGATTGTAAGGACAACACAGAATACGATCATTAAAATCAGCGGTATTCTTCCCGTCACGATCAGATTAAAGGGTATCTTAGAGAAACTTTTGGCTATCCATTCAGGAAAACTCAGCACTTTTTCAAATACGGCTAACAAGCCCGAGAATAAGACAGTATCTCCAATCAAAAAGGAGAATACCAAATAGATCAGCAAAGGTATCAGAACCCACGAAAAAAAAGGAATGAAGATAAGATTCGCTATCGTTCCGATCCAGGGAAACTCAAAGAAATGGAACATCAGCACCGGAATCGATGCTACCGTCATCACAAATGAAATCAATAAATTGTTTTTTAAATACGAGTGTTGAGGAGCTAAAAACGTCTTAGAAAATAAAATCAATAATAAACTCAATAAATAGCTCAATTGAAACCCTACACTGCTGATTTGATAAGGATCGATCAACAAGGCCAGCAATAGTGTGATCGACCAAGCATCAAAACTGGAGAGTTTCCATTGAAAACGGTGAGCGCTCAATGTCATAAAACTAACGACCACAGCTCTAAAAGCACTTGTTCCCCAACCAATCAAACTGCCGTATAAAAAAAGAATCGGCACTATTATAAAATAACTCGTTTCTTTCGTTACCCCAAACCGCAATAAAAGGTACGACAATCCAGCGAATAAGAATTGGATATGTAAACCAGAAATACTCAATAGGTGCAACAACCCCAAGTCTTTAAAATCCTGCAAGAGTTCCGTCTCAAATGATCCCACATCCCCAAGAAGAAGTGTTTTCATATAATTTCCTACTTTAGGTGTGACTTGTTCCTCAATATGCCGCACCAGCCGCTGCTTTAAATGGAGTAAAGAAAATTGTTGCCAATAGCTGTTCGTTTTTGGACTAGTGACCAACGATAAAGTATCTGCTGAAAGTACCCAATGGATCCGTCTATTAAAAAGGTATTCTTGGTAGTCAAATTGATATTGATTGCGATTGCTTTCTGGTTCTGTCAGAATCCCTTCAATCTTTATTTTTTCGAATGATTCTTGAGACTGCCACCACTCTTTTTCTTCAAGAGTCTCAGCATAATAAAACACGACCACTTCTTCAGATACTTGTTTCTGCTGATCAGTTTCTTGAACGGTACCGTAAAATTGCATCTGATTGCCATCGTATTTGATATCCGTTGGTTGGACATCGACTACAAATTGTCCGGCTTCGTTTAACAACTCGGTATGGTTTGAATAATGATGCCAACAAGTCGCTAAACCTATCATACCACCTATAGCTAGTGAACAAACCAGTACCTTTCTATTCTTTAATGAATAGAGACGGACTAAACCGTATAAAACCAACAAGACTGTCAGCCAATAAAATTCGCTTACCACCATACAAACCAGTAGCAATGAGAAAAGAGCAGAATAAAGGTAGTATCCTGTCAATTAAGATTCATGGATGTGTCCAGATTGATTGGTTTTAGACTGTTCTTTTACGAGAAGGTCTAATTTTCCAAAAAAATCTGTCGGTAAACTTACTTTTTCGCATTGAACATGGGCTTGTTCAATCAATTTCTTTGCATACTCATTATTGTGGTAATCTTCTAAGTAATAAATTTTCTTTATTCCTGCTTGCAGAACCATTTTTGTGCATTGCAGACAAGGGAAATGAGTCACGTAAATTTCTGCGTTTTCTGTTTCTACACCAAACTTGGCACACTGGAGAATAGCATTCATTTCTGCATGGATTGTACGCACACAATGGCCATCTACTACATAACACCCTTCATCAATACAATGGCTGTCTCCACTTACAGAACCATTATAACCGCCTGCAATGATTCTTTTTTCTCGAACGATCGTTGCCCCCACCATTAAGCGCGTACAAGTACTCCTTTGCGCTAACAATACACTTTGAGACATAAAATATTCATTCCACGGAATTCTTTCTATCATTCTAATCCTCCTACTTTCCATTCACTGCACGCGACCCTTATCTCATGCGGAACATACAAATAATTACTTCAAGTATACAAAAGCCCAAAATGAGTTGCAACAAGACTTTTAGTCTTCGTTACTGAGAACCTACTACTACAAAGTCTTTCAGTGCTTCAAAAGTTTTGTCTCCGATTCCAGACACGTTTTTCAATTCATCAGTGGATTGAAATGAACCATTTTCTTCACGATACTGAATGATCTTTTCTGCTTTCTTTTCTCCTATGCCATTTAAAGTTTGCAACTCTACTGCATCCGCTGTGTTGATATTTACAGTTCCTTCTTTTTCTTCACTCTCATTTCCGTTTAAATTTCCACTTAAGCTGGTTTCATCAGTGATTTCTTTTGCTTCTTCTCCTATGAGAGGTACATACACCACCATTTGATCTGTTAATTTTAAAGCTAAGTTGATTTGAGATTGGTCCGCGGAGATCAAAAATCCTCCAGCTAGTTCAATTGCATCCATCAGCCGCATATCAGAGGTTACTTGATAAACTCCTGGATTGCTCACAGCTCCTTTTACATCTACATATAGATCTTGTCCCTCTTCAGTTATCCCTTCTGCACTCTCTGCCTTCATAGATTCTTCCTCTTGCATAGGCTCCATCAAATATTGTTCAGTCGTCTCCTCCACTCCCATCTCTGATGTCGTTTCATCTTTTGAGTTCATGAATAGAAATAACGTAACAACAAAAAATAGGAGTCCCATTATACCAACAGCTGCACCGTTCCATAATGGAACTGTCATTATTTTTTCTTTGAACTTTTGCAACATCTTTTAGCACCTGACTTTCCGTTTTTGTCCCATAATTTCTCCTTTTTCTAACTATACGAAAAAGAGCTTCTTTTCATTAAAATTTTTAAAGCAAAAAAAGAGCAGAGACCTTTGTCGTCTTCGCTCTTTACAAACCTCTTCTTTTTGGTTGTTCTTGGTTTAATCTAGTTGATTCAAGTAATCGACCGCATCTTGAATATTTTTTACCGGTACAATTGTCATGTCAGTGTCTATTTCTTTTGCAGCCGCTAAAGCTTCTTCATAATTGCTTTTTAGATCAGGATAATTTTCTAGGATCACTGGATCAATTTCATCATCTGGAGCAAAGAAAATGGTAGCTCCTTCATCGTCTGCAGCAACAACTTTCTTCTCGATCCCGCCGATTCTCCCAATGGTTCCATCAGCTGCTATCGTTCCAGTACCGGCAATTTCATGGCCGTTCCTTAACTCTTCATTAACGAGTTGCGTATAAATTTGTAAAGCAAACATAAAGCCGGCAGATGGACCGCCAATGCCGTCAGAATCTATTTCTACTGGAATATCAGTAGTAATGGAAGTATTGTCCACCAAACTGATCCCTAATCCAGGATATTTAGTTTCTTCCATTTCCATCAATGGAGCAGAAACGGTATTTTCTTCTCCGTTTCTTTGGTAAGTCACTTCGATAGCTTGATCAACTTCTTGGTTTTGAACGTATTCAATAAATTCTTGTGAACTCTTAAAAGTATTCCCGTCTAAAGCAATGATCGTATCTCCGACTTGAAGCAGCCCTTCAAAATGGGAATTTTCTAAAACAGACATGACATACACTCCATTATATGAAAATTCATACGGTTCATTGGCTACTTCAAATGCTGCTTGAACAGCACTATTGATGGAGCTGGTCATATAATATTGCTGAAGGTTATTGTATTCTTCAGATGTCGTGGTTGTCCCGAACAATTCTTCTTCAGTGTAACCATCATGAAAAGGCAAAAATTTTGTTAAGTACGTCAAAGGCGTCGCTCTGCGAACCGCCACTGTGGTCAGCATGTAACTCCCTGGTTCTTGGTCCGCTTCATTATCGACTTGGACCAGTTCATTCAAATGAACAGCTGATCCTGGAGATTCAATATAGTATGGCATAGGCATAAACAACGCCCAAAATACAGCTGCTACAATGAGGATTACACTGATACTTTTGATGATTTTTTTATTCATTCCCACACATCCTGTGCCCGTTATTTACCAAAAACTACTCTATTTCATATTTTTTCTTCATCGCCACGTTGACATTATCCGGTACTAAACCCGATATATCTCCTCCGAACATAGCCACTTCTTTAATCAAACTTGAACTGACGAACCGATACCGTTCATCTGATGCTAGAAATACAGTTTCTACTCGGCTGTTTTGCGTTTTATTCATTGCCGCAATATCCGCTTCGTATTCAAAATCTTTCACACTTCGTAAGCCTCTGAGCAGAATATCAACATTCAACTCATCCGCCAAATCAACAGTCAGACCTCCAGAGTGTTTAACAACTTCAACATTGGATAAAGATGCTACATTCTCCAGGATCAATTGGATTTTTTCATCCTCTGTAAACAACGCTTTTTTCGAAGTATTGGTGGCTACTGCAATGATAACACGGTCAAATAATGTAGCTGCACGTTTGATTATATCAATGTGCCCGTTAGAAATAGGGTCAAAACTTCCTGGATACAACGCAATTTTAGACATCTTTTTCCTCCGTTTCTATCATTAGTTCGTAAATCCCTATAGTGGTGATTCCATATTGTGCTTTTTTATACAGTTTTGCCTGATGAATCTCTTCTGGCAGAGCAACATTTTTGTCTACTTCACACACAATCAATGCATTCGAAGAGAGCAGCTCCCTTTTAAGCATTTGAGCTATTTGTGCGGGGATTTGTTGTTCTGCATACGGAGGATCCAAAAAAACTAAATCAAAACGCATTTTTTTGCTTTTCAGCGTTGTTAAAGCTCTAGTCGCATCACTGCGAATCACTGTAAATTTTTCTTCTTCTTTAGTAACAGCAATATTCTCTTGAATCGTTTTGATCGCCATAGGAGCTTTATCAATCAACACCGCTCCATCCATCCCTCTTGAGACTGCTTCAATAGACAATCCACCCGACCCGGCAAATAAATCCAAGCATTGTCCACCATCAAAATAAGGACCAATCATATTAAACAAGGATTCTTTTATTTTGTCTGTTGTTGGTCGGGTACTATTACCAGGTACCGCTTTTAATCTTCTTCCTCCATACTCTCCAGAAATCACTCTCATACACAATTTATTCCTCTCAATGGTATTTGGCAAATGCAAAACAAGGAATACCGTAAAACGATGTATTCCTTAGTTCTATACATTACGGGGTAGCTTGTCCTAACCCGCTAAAGGCTTCTTCAGTTGTTTTATCTTCAGCTGTTTGACTGAGTTCACCTAAAACATGATCAAAGTCCATATTGACATTCGCCCGGTAAGAACGTTCTACTTTACGCACAAAGTGAAAACTGTTCAGCTTCTTTTCAGTTAAATCGATTTCTGATCGGTTTACGTAAAGTACGACATACTTCATCCGCTTGGAAACATAATGTATTAATCCTTGTCTCTTCAAAGTTTTCATATGTTTTAAACTATATACCCAAACGATGATCCCTTGTCTTTCATTAATATTTAATTCCATAATGTACCTCCAATCCCTGACACGATCTTTTCAATGATAAAGTGTTTTTATTTTTCTACATTATACAACTCTAGTCACACTACTACAACTCGATTTCAGAACCGTCATCTAGTATCAGCAATAATTCGTCTCCTCTAAATGAAATACCTATTCGTTTCATAGCTTTATCCATCACAATTTCACGGTATTCAGCTAAAGTAAACCACTGCAGCACATAAATAGAAGGATTTGTTTGAACAGGCTGGTACAACAATCTGACATTATCTAATTGGATCTCCTCTTCATTTAAATAGGCTTGAATGGTACTTTCATCTAGCAGATTGATTTGAGGAGTCTCTTGTGTAGATTGTTTATTTTCAGAATCTGTACCGGCAGTTTGCTCTTTTTCCTCAACGGTTTCTACCGATGCCTCTTCATTAATGACTAATGCATCATTACTAGATTCTTGCTGTGAAGCGGGTTCCATAGCAGCTTCTTCGTTCTCCTGTGTGAGTTCATTAAAGTCATACAATTCATTTCCCACAGCAGATAAAACGAGACTGTATTCCAATGCCTCTAAGCCCATTTTTTCTCTCAGAATGTTGATGTATTGAAGAATTTGATCCGACTTAACCTTTTCTTGAATAGCCTGATTCATTTGAACAAATGCCTCTTCAGTAAGTGATGAAAAAGTACTGACTTCATATAATCCCGAATGAATCAAACTTTCATTGTTCATATAGTGGATTCCCACAATGGTATTCGTGTGACTGTCCATCGTCAAAATTGCATACGTTTGATTGTCAAAGGCTACTAAAGGCTGATTATTCAGTTCGTCTTCATTTAGATTGATTTGAACCAGCTGATTCTCATACCGGACTTCAAATGTTGGATCAAATGAAGCTACTTGATACATATCCGCTCGCTCCATCCCCATTTCAAATGGAGGGATCTCAACAGCTGAACCCAATACTAAGATTTCAGCGATAACATAATTAGTGACTGTCAGTTGCAGATAATGGGTATTTTCGGTGCCATAGATCCATAATTCGCTGTCATCCGCTATAGTTTTGATTACAGAAGGATCTCCATAGTCTACTATAAAATCATCTACAGCCATGCCTACATAATTAGAAAAACCAGCTGCTGGAACAAGCGTCTGTTCCAAGTCTGATGGTTCTAATCCAGATGCAGATTCCAACTCTTCACTAGAAGACTCTTCCGGAATGACGATCGGTTCTGCTCGGTCAAAATGAAAAATAAGAGGGAAAAGATAAGATCCCAATAGAAAAACAATAAATAATACGAACGTTTTTCTAACTGTTTTCATCTCTATTTCCCTCCATTAAATCACTTTTTATTTTGGATGCTTATCTAGCTACTGTTTCGATCAACAAGTCACCCGAATCGATCACATCGCCCACTTCAACGTAAATTTGATCGACAACACCTTCTGTGGTTGCTTTAATTGTCGTTTCCATTTTCATGGCTTCTGTAGTGATCAAAGACTGGCCTTTTATTACACGGTCGCCTTTTTTCACAGAAATGTCTAAAACAGATCCAGACATTGTCGCACCTACATGTTGTTTGTTTGTAGGCTCTGCTTTTCTGCGTAATGCTGTGGTACTGGTAATGCTCAAGTCTTTGATTTCGATTTCTCTGCCTTGACCATTTAATTCAAAGTACAATACGCGCATACCTTCTGAATTAGGTTCACCGATTTGATTTAACGTAATGATCAGCGTTTTCCCCTTTTCAATTTGGACTTCAATTGTTTCACCTGTACGCATTCCGTGGAAAAATGTCATAGTATCTAACAATGTCACATCCCCATAACGATTGTATGATTGCGTATAATCTAAGAACACTTGAGGATACATCAAGTAACTCAAGACTTCTTCCATCGTTGGTTCTCTATCGATCGCTTCTTGCAGTTCTTGTTTAACTGTATCAAAATCGACATTTTCTGCCAGTGTTCCTGGTCTTTCTGTAAAAGGTTTCTTATCTTTTAGAATGATGCGTTGCAACTCTTCAGGGAAACCTCCTGTAGGCTGACCTAGATTTCCCATGAACAGGTTGATGACAGAATCTGGAAAATCGATCTCCATTCCTTTTTCAAATACATCTTCACGAGAAAGCTTGTTTTGGACCATGAATAAAGCCATATCACCGACTACTTTAGAAGACGGTGTTACTTTAACAATGTCTCCAAACATCTGGTTCACTATGGTATACATTTTCTTGATGTCATCCCATTGCGATTCTAAACCAACGGCGATTGCTTGTTGTTGCAAGTTGGTGTATTGACCACCAGGCATTTCATGTTGGTAGACCTCCGTTTGAGGCCCGGTAACTTTGATCTCAAAGTCTTTGTAATATCGGCGGACATCTTGCCAGTAGTGATCAATTTGTTCCACGTTATCAATCTCAATTTTTGGACGTCTGTCGCTTGATTCAGTCGCGTAATACAAGCTGCTCATACTTGGTTGGCTCGTTCTGCTGCTCATTGCACTAGTAGCAACATCAATGACGTCAACGCCTGCTCGAATGGCTTCTGCATAAGTGAAAATACCATTCCCACTAGTATCGTGAGTATGCAAATGAATCGGCAGATCAATCGTTTCTTTCAATTCACTGATTAACTGGTAGGCTGCTTGCGGTTTTAGAATGCCCGACATATCCTTGATTCCAATCATGTGAGAACCCAGTTGTTCAAGTTCTTTAGCCATTTCTTTATAGTAATTCAATGTATATTTCGTTTGTGCCGGATCTAGGAAGTTTCCGGTATAACAAATCGTTCCTTCAGCAATTTTCCCGTTATCCCTTACAGCTTGAATACTTTTTTCCATTTGCGGAATCCAGTTTAAACTATCAAAAATACGAAACACATCAATACCGTTGGCAGCTGCTTGTTTGATAAAAGCTTCGATCACGTTGTCTGGATAATTTTGATATCCTACCGCATTAGAGCCTCTAAACAACATTTGAAACAATACGTTCGGCATTTCTTTACGCAGTTTTTTTAATCTATCCCATGGATCTTCATTTAAGAAACGGTAAGCCACATCAAAGGTAGCTCCGCCCCACATCTCAGTAGAAAAGAGTTGCGGCAAAGCTTTTTGAGTATCCGCAGCGATTTCTAAGAAGTCTTGAGTACGTACGCGAGTGGCCAATAAGCTTTGGTGAGCATCCCTAAACGTAGTATCCGTCAACTGGACAGCTTGTTGTTCTTTTAACCATGAACTAACCGCTTCTGCACCATTTGTGTCCAACAGTTGTTTGGCAGTAATCATCGGTTCTTTCGGTAAAATCAGTTGTTTAGGCTTCCGTGGTTCTTCAAAGAATGGTTTTTGACCATGATCGATTCCCGGGAATCCATTTACACTGATATTTCCAATATATGCCATCGTTTTGTTTCCACGGTCACGAACTGCTGAAAATTGATACAATTCTGGAGTAGAGTCGATAAACGTTGTTTTAGCATTTCCAGAAAGGAATTCTTCGTGCGCAATCACATTTTGCATAAACGGAATGTTTGTTTTTACTCCGCGAATACGGAATTCTTTTAAAGCGCGCATCATTTTTTGAGCAGCTAATTCAAAAGTACTCGCTTGGACACAAGCTTTTACCAATAGAGAATCAAAGAACGGTGTTACAACTGTTCCTTGGAACCCATTGCCTGAATCTAAACGAATTCCAAAACCACCTGGAGAACGATAGGTATTGATTTTACCAGTGTCCGGTAAAAAGTTGTTCAATGGGTCTTCAGTCGTAATACGGCATTGGATAGCAGCTCCCATTAATGGCATATCAGCTTGTTGAGGGATATGGATATCCTTGTGCAAATCCAATCCTTGAGCAATCAAGATTTGGGCTTGGACAATATCTACTCCTGTGATCATTTCTGAAATTGTATGTTCTACTTGAACACGTGGATTAACTTCAATAAAATAATACTGATTATTTTCTAGTAAAAACTCCACTGTACCAGCATTCTCATATCCAACATGTTGCATCAATTGAACCGCAGATTGACACATTTCTTGACGCAATTCTTCAGAAATGGACACACACGGTGCCACCTCCACAACTTTTTGATGACGTCTTTGGACAGAACAATCTCTTTCATATAAATGAACAATATTCCCTTGTTTGTCTCCCAATATTTGCACTTCAATATGTTTTGGATTTTGTACATATCTTTCGACATATACTTCTCCACTACCAAAAGCGGCTTTAGCTTCACTTTGAGCGCGTTGGAAGCTTTCTTCTAATTCTGAGCTATCATAGACTACACGCATCCCACGTCCGCCGCCTCCAAGAGCAGCTTTAATAATAATTGGATAACCATGTTGGTCTCCAAATTCTTTTACTTCATTTAAGTTGTTTACTGGACCATCTGTACCAGGAATGGTTTGCAGTCCTGCTTCTAAAGCGGCTTGTTTAGCTTTGATCTTATCTCCGAAGATATCCAGATGATGCAATTGAGGGCCAATAAATATAATGCCTTCTTCTTCACAACGACGAGCAAAATCAATATTTTCAGATAAAAATCCATAACCTGGATGAATAGCTTCTGCGCCGCTTTCTTTAGCAATACGGATGATATCTTCAATATCCAAATAAGCTTCAATCGGTTTTTTTCCTTTTCCCACTAGGTAAGCTTCATCCGCTTTGAAGCGGTGGACTGATTTTTCATCTTCTTGCGCATAAATCCCTACCGTATCTATTTGCAATTCTGTAAGAGCTCTGAAAATACGAATTGCAATTTCTCCTCGGTTAGCTACTAAGACTTTTTTCATGCTATCTCTCCTCGTTTATTGGACTCAAGTTGTTCAGCAAACCTTTCTAAAGCAGAATGTTTGCCACAACTAGCCAGCAATTATTTTTTTTATGTATTGCCTTGTGTTGTTTTTGTCATCAATTCTCTTCTTTTTGAGGTAGCACTCACATTTAATACGACTCCTATTGAAACCGAAAGAATCAAAATGCTGGATCCTCCGTAACTAATAAACGGAAAAGTAACCCCAGTGATAGGCATTAATCCTAAGATCCCCCCCAAGTTAATGGTCGACTGGATGAGCAACATGGTAGCAATTCCAATACATACCAATGAGCCAAAAGAATCCTTGGTTTTAATACCGATTAAGTAAATGCGCAGAATTAAAAATCCAAACAGCAGAACAACACTTAAAACACCTACAAGTCCTAATTCTTCACCTAATATCGACATGATAAAGTCCGTGTAAGGTTCAGGCAGATAACCAGTTTTTTGGACACTTTCTCCAATCCCTACCCCAAACAAACCACCTCGACTTAACGCGTAATAAGAGTTGACCAATTGCAGCCCTGTCGATTCAGAAACAGCAAAAGGATCCCAAAATGCTAAAAATCGGTCATATTGATAGCCTTCAATAAAAGGCAGACTAGTCCCAAAGCGACGAATCAATTCCATTACGCCCCATATAACGGTACTACCTGCAACTGCAAGACCTAACCCAAACTTATAAGAGATTCCGCTGGTTAAAACCATTACTACTCCTATCGCCAGTATAATAATAGCTCCCCCAATATCCGGCTGTAAGATGATAGGAAATACGATCCCAATCACGAACAGTAACAAAGGTGCTAAAAAGGCATTGACTGTTTCTCTTAGATCTTGAACAAACCTTTGCTGTCTTTTTGAAAAAATAAAAGCAAAATACCAAATAACCACTACTTTAGCAAATTCTGCTGGCTGTATTCTTCCAAGAGGTCCTAAATCGAGCCACCCTTTTGCTCCATTGATTTCTTCTCCAAAAGCCAAAAGAGACAGCAACATGATTACAATAATGCTAATGGCTGAAATAACAAAGGCCTTATGTTTTAAGATTTCTAGCCGAAGCATATACGCGAAGAAACAAAAGAACAATCCAGCTCCTGCAAATATTGCTTGTCTGATAAAATAATATTGTGCGTTATCAAAATTCTGCAACGCTATAAAACTACTGGCACTGTATACCATTAAGATTCCTATACTGGTCAACACCAAGTAAGGTATCAAGATATAATAGTCAAGATAACTTATTTTCTTCATGAAAGCGGCTAATTTAGCCTTAGCCCCCTTTTTAAATTATGGTCTGTCTGATCTTAATTGCTTTATAAGCTATTTAGTACAGGAATAGGGTGGTTTGTTTCTTCCATTGACCATTCAATCAGAGCTTATAAGTATTCATTATACACCACTTATCGTCAGTGTCCTGTACTGAATTTTTTCTCTGTAGCTTCACCCTATCATCTTCCCAATAACCAATGAGTTTATTATAACAACAAAAAGCCCCCGCAACAATAAGACAGCTACTTTGATTCCTATTTTTTTTAAAAGAGAGTTTAATTATCTAGGTTATTTCAACAAGCAAAAAAAGGGCTGAACTTTTTACAGTTCAGCCCTCATGAAATAAGAAGAGGCTTATTATTTCATTTTATTTTTCTTAGCAGATTTTTCACGTTCGTTTTTGTTAAGGATTTGTTTACGCAAACGGATGCTTTCTGGTGTCAATTCACAATATTCATCATCTGCAATAAATTGTAGTGATTCTTCTAGTGTTAATTTACGCGGAGTTTTAATCACGTTTGTTTGATCTTTGTTTGCTGAACGGATATTTGTTTTTTGTTTTTCTTTAGTAATATTAACGGTGATATCATTGTCACGACTATTTTGTCCAACGATCATACCTTCATAAATTTCAGTACCTGGTTCAACAAAAATCGTTCCGCGATCTTCAACACCCATAATTCCATAAGTGGTTGCTTTTCCAGTTTCAGTAGAAACCAAAGTTCCATTACGGCGTCCGCCAATGTTTCCTTTAACCACTGGAAGATATTGGTCAAACGTGTGATTCATAATTCCGTAACCGCGAGTCATAGATAAGAATTCAGTTGAATATCCGATCAAACCACGTGCTGGAGTTAAGAAAATCAATTTTACTTGTCCGTTACCATTGTTTACCATATCAATCATTTCACCTTTACGTTGGCTTAATGACTCAATGATAGAACCCATGTATTCTTCAGGGGTGTCGATTTGAACACGTTCAAATGGTTCACATTTCACTCCATCAAAATCTTTAACGATAACTTCAGGACGTGAAACTTGCAGTTCGTAACCTTCACGACGCATGTTTTCTACCAAGATAGACAAATGCAATTCTCCACGACCTGAAACGATCCATGCGTCTGGGGAGTCTGTATTGTCAACACGTAAAGAAACGTCAGTATGCAATTCAGATAGCAAACGGTCTTCTAACTTACGAGAAGTTACCCATTTACCTTCACGACCTGCAAAAGGTGAGTTATTTGTTAAGAACGTCATTTGCAATGTTGGTTCGTCAATGTGCAAGATAGGTAGTGGATCGATGTGGTCAACAGGAGTAACTGTTTCCCCAACAAAGATATCTTCCATACCAGAAACTGCAATCAAATCTCCAGCTTTCGCTTCGTCGATCTCAACACGGGTCAATCCAAAGAAACCTAACAATTTAGTTACACGGAAGTTTTTAGTTGTTCCGTCTAATTTACTTAGAGCAACTTGGTCTCCAACTTTGATTGTTCCGCGGAAGACACGACCAATACCGATTCTACCAACGTAGTCACTATAATCCAATAGTGAAACTTGGAATTGTAGCGGCTCGTCGCTATTATCGATTGGTGCTGGGATTTCTTTTAAGATCGTTTCAAAAACAGGATCCATAGAAGCTTCTTGTTCACTTGGATCTTCTGATAAACTACTTGTTCCATTTAATGCAGAAGCATAAACAACTGGGAATTCTAATTGATCATCGTCTGCTCCCAATTCGATAAACAATTCTAAAACTTCATCTACAACTTCAGCTGGACGTGCAGATGGTTTGTCGATTTTATTGATAACAACGATTGGAGTTAATTTTTGCTCCAAAGCTTTTTTCAATACAAAACGTGTTTGAGGCATTGTTCCTTCATATGAGTCAACAACTAAAACTACACCATCAACCATTTTCATGATACGCTCTACTTCTCCACCAAAGTCCGCATGTCCTGGTGTATCCATAATATTAATGTGGTGATTTTTGTATTTAACAGCAGTATTTTTCGCAAGGATAGTGATACCACGCTCTTGTTCGATGGCATTAGAGTCCATAGCACGTTCTGCTAGTTCATTATGCGCGTCAAGAGTATCAGACTGTTTTAACAACTCATCTACTAATGTTGTTTTACCATGGTCAACGTGGGCAATAATTGCGATATTTCTAAGATTTTCTCTTCTATTCATTTTGATATATTCCTCCAAGATTTCTTTTTAAATCATGTACTACTTTTTGTTCAACATCCATTGAGCAAAAATTAAAAAGCCAAACTTTTCTAATGACTGAAATCATTTTTAGATTGTCTTATTTCTCATCGTCCCCGCTAATGAAAACGCTATGAAAACGTGCAATGTTCAACTTTCAACTTTCATAGTGTAACACTTTAACGGGGCTTTGAAAAGAAAAACTTTCATTTTTTTAAGGAACGTATACAAAAGAAAACTTTTCGTGACCGTTTTTATGAAAAACATTTATCAAGCTGCTTACGATTCGTTATTGAGCATCTCAATAATTGTTTGATGGGCTGCAGGAGTAGCAACGACAACCGGATTTTTTTTCAACAAATCAATAGTGCTTCCATCGTGTTGAGTGTAGATTAAACCGAGTTCCTCAGCAATCAATTTTCCAGCGGCAATATCCCATGGCGCTAATGACGCAGCTATATATGCCACAATTCTCCCAGTGCTTGCATAGATGGTTTCAAGACCAGCTGATCCTATCATTCTAACACCATTGCTTTTACGACCGATCTTACGGACAGTATCGTTATTCCCAGACAATAAAAGACTGCTGATAGCTACCAATCCATTTTCCAGCCCTATATCGCTGATTTCACCCACTGGTTGTCCATTACAACTAACTCCATTATCCTTGATTGCAGAATACAATTCATCTTTCATAACGTCATAAATATAACCCATCTGTCCTACGCCGTCTTTATATAATGCAATCATGATAGCAAAATCATTGTGCTGTTTGACAAAATTAAGTGTTCCATCAATTGGATCAATAATCCAAACGTTTCCTGACAAGTCTTGAATGTCTTTATTATTGCTTTCTTCCGCAAAAATACGTTCACCTGGAAAATGTTGTTGAATGTTATCAATCAAAAATTTTTCTGTTTTTTTATCCATCTCTGTTACTAAGTCATTGCGGTTTGTTTTTTCTTCTACTTGAATCGTCTCTTTAAAAGAGTGCTTAATTTTTTCCCCTGCTTCTAAAATCCATTCTGTTATGAGCCGATCTCTTTTTTCTACTTGATCCAACTGATTACATCCTCTCATTTGATTTAGAATAGCGCAGCTTATTTTCTGCCTTTCAAATTTCAACTATTGTTTATTACATTATAAGCGAATGATTTTTTTTTCGCTTTCTTTTGCAGCTTTGACTACTTGATATAATGAATAACCGGAAGCAGCCTCAAATTTATTGCCCCAACTTTTTTCTTCCCCTTTAGAGGGAACTACTTTTTTAAACAATGCATACTGCGCTAAAAACACTTCTCGTTCAACGCCCTTTTCATATGCCAACTCTACTAACCTCCATAACTGAACCACATCTACCAATTCATCTTTTGACCAGTCTAAATCTAATGGATACTCATAATTTTTTTCCATATTACTATCCTCATTTACTCATTTTTATCGTTTTTCTTCTTTTTTATTATAACAAAAAAGGAATGATATTGCTTTACTCAGCTTTCTCCTATATTTGTCGATAAACACGAGAGGGTATTTATTGATGTAGCAAGACGAGAATTAATTTACACAAAAAGAAGCTGAGACAAGGTCCCAGCTTCTTTTTGATAGATTCAAGCAAAAATTTCAACTCGGTAGTTTACACAAATACCGAAACTGCAACAATTTTACATGTGAATTGGCATACCCAATGCTGCTTCAGCAGCATCCATTACAGCTTCGCCTAAAGAAGGGTGAGCATGAATGGTAAGAGAAATATCTTCCGCATTCATACCACTTTCAACAGCTAAACCTAATTCAGCGATCAAGTCACTTGCACTAACTCCAGCAACTTGAGCTCCGACAATAACATTGTCTTCTTTAGTAACTACTAAACGAACAAATCCTTCTGTCGCGTCTAGAGAGAGAGCACGACCGTTACCTGCTAATGGGAATTTAACTGATTTAACATCTAATCCTTTTTCTTTAGCCTCTTTTTCATTCAAACCAACGATGGCAATTTCAGGATCTGTAAACGCAACTGCTGGCATAGCACGATAGTCAACAGCAACTTTTTTACCAGAAATAGCTTCAGCAGCTACTTTAGCTTCATAACTTGCTTTATGAGCTAACGCAGCCCCAGGAACGATGTCTCCGATAGCATAAATGTGATCAACGTTAGTACGCCCTTGTGCGTCAACTTCAATTAAGCCACGGTCAGTCATATTGATTCCAACAGCTTCTAGACCTAAATCGTCTGTGTTTGGACGACGGCCTACAGTTACCATTACATAGTCAGCTTCAACAGATTCTTCTTTTCCATTTGCTTCATATTTAACTGTAACTCCGTTGTCTGTTTCAACAGCTTCTTTAGCCATTGCTTTTGTAACAACAGTAACCCCTTTAGATTTGAAGTTCTTTTCAACCAATTTAACGACGTCTTTTTCAAAACCGCCTAAGATCGAACCTGCTCCTTCAAGAATAATCACCTCAGCACCCAAGTTAGCATAAGCTCCAGCTAATTCACTACCAATATAGCCTCCGCCTACAACAACTAATTTTTTAGGTACTTCTTTCAGGTTCAAACCGCCAGTTGAATCGATCACGCGTCCACCAAATTTAAATCCTTTGATTTCGATTGGACGACTACCAGTTGCGATAATAGCGTTTTTGAACGTGTAAGTTTGTGCGCTCATTTCAGTCATCACACGCATTGTGTGATCATTGTTGAAATATGCTTCTCCGCGTAAAATTTCTACTTTGTTCTTTTTAAGCAACATTTCGATACCGCTAGTCAACGTGTTCACTACTTTGTTGTCTTTCCATTCTTGAGTTTTAGTAAAATCAAGAGTGACGTTTTCTGTAGAAACACCAAAAACTGATGAATCTAGAGCTTCTTGGTACCGATGTCCCGCGCTTATTAATGCTTTTGAAGGGATACATCCAACGTTTAAACAAACGCCTCCAATGTATTCTCTTTCAACAATCGCTACTTTTTGTCCTAATTGTGCTGCACGAATAGCCGCAACGTATCCGCCGGGGCCTGATCCTACGACAACTGTGTCTAATTCTACTGCGAAATCTCCTACTACCATGTAATTTTCACCTTAACCTTCCATTAATAACAATTCTGGATCTGCCAATAATCTTTTAATGTTGTTCATTGCTTTTTGAGCGGTAGCTCCATCGACAATACGGTGGTCAAAGCTTAATGAAAGTTTCATCATACGTCCAACAACAATTTCGCCTTCAGCATTCACAACTGGTTGTTGCGCAATCGTTCCAACACCTAAAATAGCTACTTCTGGGTAGTTGATTACTGGAGTAAACCAGCCGCCGCCTACTGAACCAATGTTACTGATTGAGATTGAACCGTTTCTCATATCTGCAGCAGCTAATTTACCTTCGTGAGCTTGAGCTGCCTTTTCATTAATTTCATCAGCGATAGTGAACATACCTTTTGCATCAGCATTTTTAACGTTTGGTACGTACAATCCATTATCAGTATCTGTTGCAATACCGATGTTAATGTAGTTTTTGTACACAATTTCTTGTGTTGCATCATCAATTGATGCATTCATTACTGGGAAAGCTTTAACTGTTGCCGACAATGCTTTAACAACATACGGTAAGAACGTAAGTTTCGTTCCTTTGTCAGCAGCAATTGTTTTGAATTTCTTACGGTGATCCCATAATTTAGAAACTTCCACTTCGTCATGTAATGTAACATGAGGAGCAGTTTGTTTACTGTTTACCATAGCTTTAGCAATAGCTTTTCTCATACCAGTCATTTTTTCGCGAGTTTCTGATTCTTCCATAGAAGAAGAGAAAGGTTGTGCAGCTGGAGCTGCTTCTTTTTTACTTGCTGTTTCTTTAGCTGGAGTTGCTGCAGCTGTTTCTTCTTTAGCTGGAGCAGCAGTTTCACCAGCCATAAAGCTTTGTACATCAGCTTTAGTTGTACGTCCGCCTTTACCAGATGGAGTAACTAATGCGATTTCTACATCGTTGTCACGTGCAAATTGACGTACAGATGGCATAGCCAATACGCGCTCGTTACGTTCACCAGTTTGAGGTGTTGATGCAGCAGGTTTGCTTTCAGTTGAAGTTGAAGCAGTAGCCTCAGCTGCAGGAGCTGATTCATCAACATATCCTGGAGCATCGATTTCAACAAGAATATCGCCCACACTTGCTACTGTTCCTTCAGAAACTAAAATGCTTTTGATTGTTCCTGATACTGGGGAAGCAATTTCTTCAACAGATTTATCGTTTTGAATTTCAGCAATTGAATCTTCTTCTTCAATTGTGTCTCCTTCAGCGATCAACCATTTTACGATTTCCCCTTCTGCCATTCCTTCACCAACGTCTGGCATTTTGAATTTGTAGATTGAAGAACCAGTTGATCCAGAAGTTGCTGGGTCAACAGCTTTTTCTTCTACTGCAGGAGAAGCTGGAGTAGATGGAGCTGCTGCTTCTTCACTGTCATCTTCGTATCCAGGAGCATCGATTTCAATCAATACGTCACCAACACTTGCTACTGTTCCTTCAGCTACTAAGATTTTTTTGATTGTTCCAGAAACTGGAACTGCGATTTCTTCAACAGATTTATCGTTTTGGATCTCAGCAACTGAATCTTCTTCCTCTACTGTATCTCCTTCAGCGACTAACCATTTTACGATTTCGCCTTCTGCCATTCCTTCGCCAACATCTGGCATTTTAAATTTGAAAGCCATGTTTTATTTCTTCCTTTCTTTCTCTCACTGTAGTTGTTAAATCACTTTTTGATAACAAACACATGAATGAATGTCCTTTTTTATCAAAGTCCATTCATTCATATTTTATTAAAAATCTTCTTTTTAATAAAGTAATTACTCTTCTATATTAGAAGTTTACAGTTTCTTTAATTTGTTCCAAGATATCTTTTGCGTTAACGTTCCAGTCGTCTTCAGCAAGACCAAATGGGAAAATTGTATCAGGAGCTGCTACAAATCCTACAGGAGCTTCAAGAGATAAAACAGAACGTTGCGAGATTTCAGAAATAACGGTTGCACCAACACCTGCTTGGCGTTGAGCCTCTTGAACAACTACCGCGCGTCCAGTTTTTTCAACTGATGCAACGATTGTTTCAATATCCAATGGAGATATAGTACGCAAGTCGATAATTTCTACAGAAATGCCTTCTTTTTCTAATTCATCAGCAGCTTTCAATGATTCACGAACCATTGCGCCGTAAGTGATAACAGAAACATCTTTACCTTCACGAGCCACAGCAGCTTTTCCTAGAGGAACTGTATATTGTTCTTCAGGAACTTCGTCACGGAATGAACGGTAAAGTTTCATGTGTTCTAAGAAAACAACTGGGTCGTTGTCACGAATAGCTGAAATCAATAGACCTTTTGCATCGTACGGGTTAGAAGGAACAACTACTTTCAAACCTGGTGATTGAGCAAATAATCCTTCAAGGTTATCGGCGTGCAATTCTGGAGTATGAACTCCTCCACCAAACGGCATACGGAAAGTAATCGGCATAATACGAGTGCTGCCCATACGGTAACGAGTACGAGCTGCTTGAGCAACGATTGAATCCATTACTTCAAAGATAAATCCAATAAATTGAACTTCAGGTACTGGACGGAAACCTTGTAGAGCTAAACCAATAGCCATTCCACCAATTGCTGATTCAGATAGTGGAGTATCGCTTACGCGGTCCTCACCATACTTATCGCTTAGTCCTTCAGTAGCACGGAAAACTCCACCGTTTTTACCAACGTCTTCACCGAAAATCATCACTTTATTGTCTTGTGCCATTTCTTGATCTAAGGCTTCAGTGATTGCTTGAATCATTGTTTTTTGTGCCATGCTTATTTACTCTCCTTTGCTTCGTACTTCGCAATTTGCTCTTGCGTTACTTGTCCTGGTTCTTCAAACATGTTTTTCAAGAAACCAGAGATTTTTTGTTTAGGTGCTTTGTCTGCTTCTTTAGCAGCTTCTTTGATTTCTTCTTTAGTTTTTTCAATGTAAGCTTCTTCTTTTTCTTCAGTCCATAGACCTTTAGCAGTCAAGAAGTTACGGAAACGGATTAATGGGTCGCGTTGTGCCCAGTAATCGAAACTTTCTTGCTCACGGTAACGAGTTGGGTCATCTCCAGAAGTTGAGTGAGGACCGAAACGAGAAGTAATTGTTTCAATTAAAACAGGACCATTTCCTGCTAAAGCCCATTCTCTAGCTTGTTTAGATACAGCATAAACTGCTAATGGATCCATACCATCTACTTGGATACCTGGAATTCCAACTGCTGCAGCTTTTTGGGCCAATGTTTTAGCGCCAGTTTGTTTTTCGCGAGGAGTTGAAATAGCATATCCGTTATTTTGAATGTAAAATACGATTGGAGCTTTGTAACGGCTTGCGTAGTTGATTCCTTCATAGAAGTCTCCTTGTGAAGAACCACCATCACCAGTATAGGTGAATGTTACAGCGTTATCGCCGTTTAATTTTTGACCAACAGCGCTACCCATCGCTTGAATGATTTGAGCCCCGATAATGATTTGTGGAGGCATAGCGTGTAAATCTTCTGGATAATTGTTTCCTTCAACATGTCCTCTTGACCATAAGAATGCTTTGCTAACAGGAAGCCCGTGTTGAATCAATTGCGGGATATCACGGTAGCCTGGGAACAACCAGTCTTCTTTAGTAAATGCATAATGACTTGCAAGTTGAGATGCTTCTTGACCAGCAGTAGGTCCATAGAAACCTAAACGTCCTTGACGAGCTAATGCCATTGAACGTTCATGTAAGATACGAGACCACACCATTTTCTCCATTAATTCTACTAACTGATCATCAGTTAAATCAGGCATAATGTCTTCGTTTACGACATTTCCGTCCTTGTCTAAGATTTGTACCATTGGATAAGCAGCATCAATTGCACTTAACAACGCTTCATAATCTACAGGTTGTTTATTGTTAGCCATTTAATACCCATTCCTCTCTTTTATAACAATCTAATTTCCAAACCATTAATACAGATTTCAAAAACTGTATTAATTCAGTCCGTTTACTCTACAAATTTATCACTCTTTAAACTATTTTGCAAGCACTTTATATTACACTAATAAACTAAATGGTCCTTTTATCTAAAACAAGAAGGTTTCCTCTTTATTAAAACAAATCTCTTTTTCTGTTTTATAGAAAACTTCCTCGTAATAAGGAGTGGTAACGCTTTTCTTCCATTCATTCAAGGCATGACTTAAGAGCGCAGATAATTAGTACGCCTGTTCACAATATCTGTTATATAAACAGGAAATTCCTGTACCATTTACTAGCGTTTCAAGATTTTTTTCATTCCAAAACCTTAAATTGTCTATACTTTCCGATCCAATCTTACAGCTGAATGAAAAACACTCTGCTTTTTTCGTTAATATTTATTACACGAAACGGCGCACAAGAAAAGGAAGCGGTTTTTATTCCGCTTCCTTTTGCTTCTTTCTATTTAGACTATCCCTTGGCTTAACATAGCAAAAGCCACTTTGTTGAATCCGGCAATATTTGCACCAGCTGCAAAATCACCTTCAATACCATATTCTTTAGCAGTCTCACTAATTTGTCGGTAAATAGTTTTCATAATGGATTTTAATTCAGCATCCACTTTTTCAAATTCCCAGCTTAATCGTTGGCTGTTTTGGGACATCTCCAGAGCAGACACAGCTACTCCACCAGCATTTGCCGCTTTAGCCGGTCCAAATAAGATACCAGCTTTTTGCAATTTCTTAGAACTTTCTAAATCTGTGGGCATGTTAGCACCTTCTGCAAGCGCATAAACTCCATTTGCAATAATGGTTTCTGCAGCTTCACCAAATATTTCATTTTGAGTAGCACATGGCAAGGCAATACCATAGTTTATTTTGTGGTTCCATACATTTCCTTCAAAGTACTCTGCTTCAGGACGTTGAGCAACGTATTCAGAGATACGGCCACGTCTCTTTTCTTTAATCTCTTTTACAAGTTCGATATCAATTCCTGCTTCATCAATAATGTAACCGTCAGAATCAGAACAAGCGATTACGACACCTTCATATTCCTTCACTTTTTCCATCGCATAAATGGCTACATTTCCGCTTCCGGAAACGACTACTTTTTGGTGTTTAAACGTTTTTCCTGCATCTTTTAACATAGCTTTAGTAAAATAAACCAATCCATAACCAGTCGCTTCAGTTCTTCCGATACTTCCGCCATACAATAGAGGTTTTCCAGTTAATACACCGTTTTGAGATTCATTCAATTTTTTGTATTGTCCATACAAATAACCGATTTCCCTTGCTCCTACACCAATATCTCCTGCAGGAACATCCGTGTCTGGACCAATGTATTTTTGCAATTCAGTCATTAGACTTTGGCAAAAACGCATGACTTCTCCATCGGACTTGCCTCTTGGATTAAAATCGCTGCCGCCTTTCCCTCCGCCGATAGGTAATCCTGTTAAACTATTTTTAAAGATTTGTTCAAAACCTAAAAATTTGACGATGCTTTGATTCACTGTAGGGTGAAATCTCATACCACCTTTATAAGGACCAATCGCTGAATTGAATTGAACACGAAAAGCTCGATTGACAACAACTTCCCCTTGATCATTTACCCAGGGAACTCTAAATTGGATAATTCTCTCAGGCTCCACTAAACGTCCTAAAATATTTTGTTGCATCAATTCGGGATGTGACGCCAAGACAGGTTCAATAGAGTCAAAAAACTCGCGAACAGCTTGTAAAAATTCCGGCTGATAAAAATCTCTTTCGCTTACTTCTTGGTACACTTCTTCAATATATTTTTTTGCATCTGACATAAAATTTCCCCTATCCATTAAAATATAAAAGTTTGTTGAAAAGATGACTTTTTTATTATCGCACATTTCATCAAAGATAAAAAGAACAAATACTCGTGCAATATCCCTTCATTCCTGTTAAAATGAAAGAGTTGAAAATAATCTTAAGGGGTACGAAATCCCTATATTTAGTAGGAGTGAAATAGTAATGATTACAATGAAAGACATTATTCGAGAAGGCCATCCTACTCTTCGCCTCGTTGCCAAAGAACTAGAACTCCCTTTATCACAAGAAGTTATTGACACGGGGCATGAAATGATGGAATTCTTAGTCAATAGTCAAGATCCGGAAATAGCAGAAAAATATGAGTTAAGAGCTGGTGTAGGTTTAGCCGCTCCTCAAATCAATCAATCCATCCGTATGCTGGCTGTTCATATTCCCGGAATCGAAGAAAATAGTGATGAATATATTCTAAGTACTGTTATGGTCAATCCTAAAATCGTCAGTCACTCTGTTCAGTCTTCTTGCTTAGCTGAAGGTGAAGGCTGTCTATCTGTTGACCGCGATGTGTCTGGTTATGTTCCACGCCACAGCAGAATAACTGTGACGTATTACGATTTAAATGGCGAAAAACAAAAAGTACGTTTGAAAAATTATGCAGCTATGGTAGTCCAACATGAAATTGATCATTTGAACGGTGTGATGTTCTACGATCGCATCAACGAAGAAAATCCATTTGATTTAGAAGAAGGAACAAACGTGATTTCTTAATCTTTCTATTCATATGAAAATAATGCAGCAAAAAGGAGACGATAAAAATCGTCCCCTTTTTGTGTTGAACAAATTAAATAAAATACGTATTTTTGATTTGGTTTAAGACATTTTGAATCTCGGGCAATGGAAAAGTGAGTTGTGCAAATAAATCTGTCTGCACAATTTGATACACTAAAATTGCCGAAGCAATGATGAAAATAGCCCATTCACTTCCTCTGCCAGTTGTATAATATACTCGCTTTAGTCCAAATTGAATATTTTTATTGTATAAAGGCTGCAACCAAGCGATACCATACTTCGAAAAAGAATCTTCTACTAAATGAGCGAAAAAGCCCATTAAGAACCAAGTCGCCCAATCGATCGGCCAGTCAAACGTCACTGACAGAAACCGAAAAACCGCTGTAAAAAAAACGGCTCCTGCTAAAGAATGGACAATTCCTCTGTGCCCGAATAATTTCCTCATTCCGTCACTCACTATCGGCAGTCTTTTACCTATAAAAGATCCCGGATGGTCAATATCAGGAAATAGCGCTCCTATGCCTAAAACAGCCAGATTTCCTATCGTTAAAGAATCTGAAGAGGCCAACATTGGTAAAGCAGCCGCATAAGTAACGACTAAATGTGTTTTGTACTGCATCTTTTCTCCTTTCAAAAAGTAAACACCTTTAACACTAAACAAAAAAATTCTCATTCTTACTATTCAGGGAGGATGTCTAAAAATAATCATTTGCGGCTAGGTCTCGTTGATAAATACCTGCACACAAAAATGTCTTCGCTCAACAAAAGAAATCCCTCTTTTACACGAGGGAACACACGTTCAATTGTAGCATAATTGCGATTAAATTACTTTATCTTTTAACAGGAGAAGCAAAAAAGCCGCTAAAACATGCAGCACATTAGTCCTGCCCAAGTTTTAACGGCTTCTTTTAAATGATAGTATGGAGATAAGGGGGCTCGAACCCCTGACCTCTACGCTGCCAGCGTAGCGCTCTCCCAGCTGAGCTATACCCCCAGAAACAACACCCTTATTATACCACTGATGTTGTTTTTGTACACTTGTTTTTTGCTCATAAAGTCTTTATTTTTCTATCTGCTCTTGGGACATAGCCCATAATTTTCGAGTAGTATTTGCATTGCGGATCGTTACCTGTTGATAGGATTTTGTCCCAATGATTTTTGAAAACCGCGTTCGCCTGTATTTTTCTACTGAAGCACTCCAAAAAAGGATAGTGCCTACGTAAGACACTTTTTCGAGATCATTGTTTATAGGCCCCACTCCAGACAATACGTCTTCTGCCGAGGCCGGATAAATGACAAATAAAGCATTGTGTCTCATAGCAGGATCTGTTCCCCACCATGATGGAGCATGTTGAATTGCCTCCGCTAATTCGTCAGCTGTAACAATCGCAACGATCACCGGAAAAACAAATGCTGCTTCAATGATCTGCTGACAATAATCTTGAAGCGTTTGTTCTCTACTTTTCCAATCCGCTTCAAATACGATGTTTCCACTGTTGATATATGTAGCGACTTCTGTAAAGCCTGCATCCAAAAAGCACTTCTTCAACTCTTGCATCGGCACTCTGTTTTTACCGCCAACATTGACTCCTCGAAGCAAAGCAACCATCTTCATAATGTTTGTCCCCTTTTTAGTCATCTCCGATAGGAAAATAACTGTTTCAGCTAAATCAAGTTCATTTCTTTTAATGCAATCGCAATGCCATCTTCATTGTTATTAGCCGTTACTTTATTTGCACGTAGTTTGATCGTTTCAAGAGCATTTCCCATTGCCACACCTGTGCCTACTTCTGTGATCATTTCTAAATCGTTCAATCCATCTCCGAAAGCAATGATATCTTCTCTCTCAAAACCTTGATCAGCAGATAATTTAAGAATGGTTTTAGCTTTTGATCCACCACGAGGCAATATATCCACTCCAGCATCGTGCCAACGGACAAATTTGAATTTAGGAAATTGTCCATTTTCATAAATTGCTTGATCTTCTTCACGATAAAACAACAGCGCTTGAACAAGCTTATTCGTTTTGTAAAAGTCACTGTTGTATTCCGGTACTCCAAAGCCTACTGCTTCCATAGCGGTTTTGATATTCGCATCGACAAATTCATCTCGTCTTTTAAGCATAAAAGGTGTTTCATACACCATTTGATGTTGATTTCGATCGGCTACCGTCAGTAATCTTTCAAAATCAGCCGCATCTAAAGGGTTTTCGTATACTTGTTCATCATGGAAAAACCCAGCTGATCCATTACAAACAATGTAATTTTTCAAGTCCAGCTCATCGATCACGACTTTAGCCATAGCATAGTTTCTTCCTGTTGCTATTGCAATTTCATGACCATTAGACTGCAATTCCTGCAGCGCTTCTTTAGTACTTGTCAGTATTTTTTTCTCGTCATTTAATAGTGTGCCGTCAATATCAAAAAAAAGGATTTTCTTCTTCATTTGATTACCTACTCTCCAAAATTCTATCTTCCCTATCCCATTCTATCGGATTAGAGACTAAAAGAAAAGCTGATATTGAAAACCTTTTTATGCTTATATTGAAAACCTTTTTATGCTAAAAAATCAGCCATGAAAAACCTTTTATCTTCTCCATACTACTGCTCCGGATAGAGAACTTCGTTTGCTTACATCAAGTCTTCCAATTGTCAAGCGAAAGTTAAAATGTCCTAAAACCAAGGCTCACATTAATGCAAGCTTTTACTTCGCAAAAGCTTGCATTAATGTGACCGAATTTGTTAAAATTAGTCCTAAGCTGTTTGTTCAGCTTCGTACTCTTCGAGTGTTTTTCCGACACTGCGAAGATATCTTTTGAAAGATTCTAGTTTCCACGGGTGAGATTGTGGGGGAATATACTGGCGTCTTTCTTTTTTTTGCT